>JBAXOH010000010.1:0-13365 GCA_037133335.1 bacterium | reverse complement strand
TATCTAGATAAAATAAAAATTATTTTCTCTTTTAAAATTAAACCCGGCTTAATTTCATAAAATTGCTTTAAAGTAACTAAATCGCCGCTTCTTTCAACGTAAGACTCCCATAAAAAATCGCCGCCGGTTCTAATGATAATTTTTTTATTAAATATTATAGCCGCGATTACCGCTGGCATGCCGACGCTAAAAGTATCAAGAGCGATTATTAAATTAGTATTACTTAAATTAAACATCACTCTTAAAAAATATAAAATATGCCTAAGACCGATCGGTAATTTTTTTTCTAGCCTATAGCTTAAAACTTTTACCTCGTAGCCTAGCTCGGTAAATTGCTCAACTAAATTTTTCGCGTACTGAGCCGGACCGCCGATATCCGGCGGATAAATACCGGTAGCGATTAAAATTTTCGTCTTGCTATTTTTATTAAAAATAAAATGCTTATAAACTAAATAGCTTTCAATAGCGATTAAGCCGCTTATTATAAATTGCGCTAGCATGTACCAAATTTTAAAACCGTCGACCAGGGCATACATTAAAACCGCGTTTAAGGCGAGATTGGCTAGCGCCACAATTAAATATATCCGCATTTGCTTATAGATTACTTCTTTATCTCTATCTCTAAAAGTCCAAAATTTCTGCAAGAAAAAACTAACGAAAAACGCAATAGAAAAAGCCACGCAAGCGGAGATTAAATACCAAACGCCTAAAATATCGGTTAGTATATATAACAAAACTAAATCAACCGAAGCGGCCGTACCGCCGGCGATTAAATACTTAATAATTCGCTTATATTTTTGTAAAAAATTTATCATGTTTTTATCTTCTAATACCAAACTTAATTATATGGTAAATAGCGGCAAAACCATCTCGCCAGCCGATTTTTTTACCCTCTTCGTAGGTTCGGCCGGCATAAGTTATGCCAACTTCATATATTCTAAATTTATTTTTGCCAATCAGCATAGTAATTTCCGGTTCAAGGCCGAAACGGTCGGATGTTAAATATGGCCTAATCTTTTCTAAAGCTTGCTTTGAAAAAACCTTGTAGCCGGTTTCCATATCGCTTAAATTTAAATTACTAAGCATATTGGATAAAAAAGTTAAAAAACGATTACCTTGATAATGCCAAAAATATAAAACCCGATGCGCCTCCGAACCGATTAATCTTGAGCCGTAAACTACGTCGGCTTTGCCTTTTAAAATCGGGCCAATTAATTTACCGTATTCCTCCGGATCATATTCTAAATCAGCGTCCTGGATTATAATAATATCGCCACTCACCTCTTTAAAGCCTCGGCGCACGGCCGCGCCTTTGCCTAAATTTTTTTCCTGATAAAAAATTTTATATTTTTCTTCAGGCAAATTTTTTAAAATTTCCCGCGTACCGTCGGTTGAACCGTCGTCAACTAAAATAATTTCTTTATTTAAAGGCAGCTGAACCGCTTCAATTCTTTTTAAAATTTCTAAAATAGTGTTTTTTTCATTAAACGCAGGAACAATAATCGATAGCTTCACCCCGTTAGAAATTATATTATTTTCTTCAGTAAGCATATTATTTTTCATTATCACTCGTTACTCTTTTTATTTCTAACGGGGTTCATAATTGCATAGTTAATTTATCAAAAATATTCCCCATTTTTTCAGCAATTAAATCCCAATTATAATTTTTTTCTACCATCTCCCTGGCATTTATTTTTATGGCCTCGGTTAACTCTTTATTTTCTAAATATATTTTTGTTTTCTCGGCGATACTTTTAGGGTTGCGAACTTCGCATAATAAGCCGGTTTGGCCATCATGTAGAAAATCTACAATCCCGCCGACCGGCGTAGCGATAATCGGTAAGCCGGCGGCCATGGCTTCTAAAAACGAAATACCTAAACCTTCGGATAGCGACGGCCTAACAAAAATATCGGAAATTTTTAAATATCTTAGCAGATCTTTTTGATCAATCCGGCCTAAAAACAAAACGCGATTTTCTAATTTTAAATTTTTAACCAATAATTTTAAACTATTTTCGTCCGGGCCAACGCCTAAAATTAAAAACTTAATATTAGCCGGTAAATACTCTAACGCCTTAATAACATCATCAACCGCATTTTTTAAAACTAAACGAGAAGTAGTAATAATAAATTTATCATTTTCCAGCTTGCCTAATTTATTTTTTAAAGCTGTTAAATCTTCCGTTTTGCGATCTTCGCTAAATTGCTTAATATTAACGCCGTTCGGTATAATTTCCATCGTCGCTTTAACCTTATTTTTTTCCGCCCTATTTTTAAGGTCGGCGCTAATCGCCGTTATATAATCAGCTTTTTTAAAAACCAGTAAATGCCATGGGCGAATCAAAATTTTATATAATAAATCAATATTTAGAGCGTATCTTTTTAGATGCTCTTCCTCGTCGCCTTCCTGCAAATTTAAAACCAATTTTTTATCTGAAAAAATTATTTTAAAAAAGGCCGCCGCGATAGAAGCCTGGCTAGCCATAATTGACCAAATAATTTTATAATTATTTATTTTATTTAACTTAACCGCTTTAATTAAACCTACAATCGGCAGAAAAAATTTATCTAATTCGCGTCCCGAGCCGACCCGGTGAACCGTAATTCGTCCGATTTTTTCCTTTTTAGCCAACTTGCTATCTAATCTGGCGGTAATCAAATCAAAATCAAAACCGACCAAGCGGTCGGTTAATTCTTTAACCGCTATCTCAGCGCCGCCGACTAAAGGCAAATAGGCAGTGGAAAAAATTAAAATTTTTTTCGCCATGTTCTTATTTTTTAAAATATTCAATCGTTTTTTTAAGCCCGTCTTCAAGTTTAACTTTCGGCGACCAATTTAATTTCTTTTTAGCAAGCACTATATCCGGCCGGCGTTTTTTTGGATCGTCTTTAGGTAGGGGTTTATAAACTAATTTTGCTTTAGAGCCGGTTAATTTAATAATTTTTTTTGCTATTTCTTTCATGGTTAATTCAACCGGATTACCTAGATTAACCGGACCGGTAAAGTTATTTTTATTCATTAGTTTGATTAAGCCGTCCACTAAATCCGAAATATAACAAAACGATCTTGTCTGCGCGCCGTCGCCGTAAATAGTAATATTTTTATTTTTAAGCACCTGGGTTATAAAATTAGAAACCACTCGGCCGTCATTGGCCGCCATGTTCGGCCCATAAGTATTAAAAATCCTGGCCACGCGGACTTCCATCTTGTATTTTCGATAATAATCAAAAAATAAAGTTTCGGCCACGCGCTTACCTTCGTCATAGCAGGCTCTTGGCCCGATCGGATTAACATTTCCAAAATAACTTTCCTTTTGCGGATGTTCAACCGGATCGCCGTAAACTTCCGAAGTGGAGGCTTGCAAAATGCGCGCGCCATGCGCCTTAGCTAAACCCAACATGTTAATAATACCAATCGTATTAGCCTTAACCGTCCTAATAGGATTTAATTGATAACCGATCGGCGAGGCCGGACAGGCCAGGTTATAAATCCGGTCAATTTTTTCTTTTATAAAAAACGGCTCAATTATATCATGCTTAATAAATTTAAAATTATTATTAGCTAAAAACGGCTGAATATTCTTTTTACTCCCGGTAAATAAATTATCAAGGCAAATTATTTTATCGCCTTGCTCTAGTAATTTTTTGCATAAATGCGAACCGATAAAACCGGCGCCGCCGGTAACTAAAATTGTTTTCATAATGTTAATACTATATTATTAAAGCCCCATCTCTTTTTTATAATCCTCTATCCAATTAGCTAAATCTACGGTCGGTTCCCAGCCTAAAAGTTTCTTGGCCAGATTATTATCGGCATAACTGCCGCTAACTTCAAACCTTGGGGCAATATTTATTTTTGGTCCGCCGATCATATTCGCCACTTCATTAACCGAGTATGGTTGTCCACGGCCGATATTAATCAATTCGCCATGGCCGACTTTTTCATTTTCCGCCGCCATAATATTAGCTTTAACCGCGTCAGCCACGCCGGTAAAATCCCTAGTCTGTACGCCGTCGCCAACTATAGTTAACGGCTCTCCGTTCTGCTTTTGCTTTAAAAAATTACTTATAACCGAGCAATAAGCGCCCTCGTTCGGCTGGCGCTTACCGTAAATATTAAAATATCTTAAACAAACCGTTGGCAAACCGTAAATCTCATAGAAAATTTTCGCGTACACCTCGCCGACATATTTTTGCAAGCCATAAGGGCTAATCGGATTAGGTGGCATAGTTTCTACCCAGGGCAAGCTTAATTGCCGGCCGTACGCGGACGAAGAAGCGCTATAGATAAATCTTTTTACTTTAGCATCGCGCGCCGCCACTAAAACATTTAAAGTCCCGTTTAAATTTATATCATTTGATTTTATCGGGTCATCAATAGAAAGCTGAATTCTCGGCAAAGCGGCTAAATGAAAAACATAATCCACGCCGATAAATATCGGCTTAATTTTTTCTAAATCCCTTATATCGGCTTCAATAAATTCAGCCTTAGAATTAATATTCTCTTTTTTTCCGGTTAATAAATTATCAATCACTGTTACCTCGTAGCCTTGATTAATTAACTCATCAACTAAATTTGAGCCGATAAAGCCGGCGCCGCCGACAACTAAACATTTTTGCATAATTATTACATCAATTTAAAATTTTATGGCCATAGGGCTTTGCCCGCTATAAAATTTTATTTGATACATTATATTTTTTGAAAATATTAAAAACTTTTTCTAAAAAAGTTTTTAAAGATTATTTTATTATTTTATTAACCACCTCGTCGCCGTAAACCCCTTTTAATAAATCCAAATCTTTTTTGCTTTGCATTAGCAAGCTAATATTTTTATCGCGCAAATTAGTTAAAGCATTAAGGCCGGCTTCATCCTGGACAAAATTTTTGTACATTCTGATAAAAGCTTCAAAATCTTTAATTAAGCAGTCGCCGCCGGCTCCCCGACCACCCTTATTAACCGGATGGGTATGCTCTTCACCGATACGCGGATCAGCCGCAATCATTTGCCTAACCTCTTCCCAATTACAGCCCAATTTCTCTGATAAATCATAAAGCATATTCATAAAAATATTTTTGAAATAAAAGAAGCAATTACCGCCGTATTTTATCAATTCGGCATTAATGGAATCACAAATAATTTCATAAGGCGCTTTAGGTAATACAGCCATAACTTCTTTAGCTTTTTGCCTATAAATTTCATTATCAACCGCCATGCCGATAATATTTCTCGTCGGGTTGGCCGCGTCATGGGCGGCCGTATGGCGGGTTAAAAATTCCGGCGAATGCAAAATAAAAATATTGGGATTTTCCATTTGCAAATATTTAGTCGTACCCGGTAAAACCGTTGATTTTATTAAAGCGATTTTCCCTTCGCCCACTAATTTTATCGTCTGCTTTAAAATACTATCATCAAAGCCTTCGGGCGTAGTCGGCGTCGGCACAGCGATAAAAACAATTTCGCAATCTTTAATTTTTTCTTTATTGCCGTTGTGATCGGCATCTAAACTATAGCGAACGATATTAAAACCGCGCTCGGCGAAATTGTCCGCGTAATTTTTACCGATCCAGCCTTGGCCGATAAAACCGATAGTTATTTCTTTTTGCATATTATTTTTAATTATTACATCGAATTAAAATTTAATGGCCGTAGAGTTTTGCTCGCTATTAAATTTTAATTCGATACTTTATATTTTTTGAAAATATTAAAAACTTTTTCTAAAAAAGTTTTTAAAGCTTTTATTTTATTTTTCTCAAATTTTTTTCCCAGTTCCAGGCGCTAGACATTATCTCGTCAAAACTCTTTTCCGCTTTCCAACCTAGTTCTTTTTTAGCTAAACTCGTGTCGGTAAAAACTTCATCCGGATCGCCCGGGCGCCGACCGACTATTTTATATTTTAATTTCTGCCCGCTAACCCTTTCAAAAGCTTTAATCGCTTCCATAACCGAAGCGCCTTTACCGGTTCCAATATTAAATACTTCAAAATTATTTTTATTTTTCCGCGCGCTCAATCTTTCTAGCGCTTTTACATGCGCCTTAGCTAAATCTACGACATGAATATAATCGCGGACGCAGGTACCGTCCGGCGTATTATAATTATTGCCAAAAACTTTTAACTCGCTTCTTAAGCCGGCGGCGGTTTGAGTTATAAAAGGAACTAAATTTTCCGGCGCGCCCTTAGGTAATTCGCCGATAAGGCCTGAATCATGGGCGCCGGCGGCGTTAAAATATCTTAAAGCGATACAATTAAATTTATTATTAGCGTCGGCGACATCGCACAATATTTCCTCGCCTATTTTTTTAGTATTGCCGTAAGGATTGGTCGGCCGTTTTATCGGGGAAGTTTCTTTAACCGGTACTTTTTCCGGCTCGCCGTAAACCGAGGCCGAGGAAGAAAAAATTAAATTTTTTATTTTTTTATCTAAAACACAAACGAGTAAATTTTCTAGCGACAGCAGATTATTTCTGTAATAATCCAAGGGTCTTTTAACCGACTCGCCGGCTGCTTTAAAACCGGCTAAATGCACTACGCCGTTGATATTATTTTGCTTAGTAAAAAAACTTTTTAATTTATTTAGATTGCATAAATCAAGCTTATAAAATTCCGGGCGCTTACCGGTAATTTTTTTTATCCTATTTATTATTTCCGGAGTAGAATTCGAAAAATTATCAATAATTACCACTTCATAGTTATTTTTTATAAGCTCAACCGCTATATGCGATCCGATATATCCCGCACCGCCCGTTAATAATATTTTTGGCATATTTTTTTATTTGTCATCCTGGAGTGTAGCGCAGCGAAACGATAGGATCTCGTCGTTGGCGCGCTCTTCATGAGATTCTATCGCTTCGCTCCAGAATGACGATAATTAATTAAACCGCTTTAATCACCGGCGAACCTACGGCGATAATATTATAGCCGTTTTTAGCTAATTCTTCATACTTTTGCGCGAGTATGCGCCGGCCATCCATAATAATCGCGCCTTTTGGCAAATTTTTCTTAATTAAATCATAAAGCCCCCGGTACTGCGGCCAGTCAGCAGTTATTATTAAAACATCAACTTCTTTTATAGCTTCTAATTCTGAACTTACTAAATTTATTTTTTTTGCATCTTTATGTTTAGCGAAATATTTTAAATAATTATTTCCGGCTACCGGATCGTTAGCTTTAATTTCTTTAACGCCCTGCGCCAATAAAAATTCGGTAGCGCCGAGCGAAGCGGAATTTCTAATATCATTAGTGTCTTGCTTAAAAGCCAAACCTAATATCCCCACGGTTTTTTCGGCCCAATTAAAATTAAGCTCCTCTTTAGCCCGATTTAAAAAATTATCCAGTTGCCTTTGATTAGCGGCTAAAACATCATCCACTAAATCTACCTTAGCGCCTTTAACTTTTAATTGATGCGATAAGGAGCGCGCATCTTTAATAAAGCAACTACCGCCGGCGAAAAGACTATCATAAAAACCCCAATCGCCGATCCGGCTATCGGTTATTAAAACTTTCCTGATATTTTCAAACTGCAAACCGGGAAATTTTTCACAAACCCGCCCGACAACATCAAAACAATTGGCTAAACGGCTAAATAAAATATAGTTGGCGAGTAATTTAGAAGCTTCGGCTTCGGCCGGGCTTACTTCAATATAGCTGATATTTGACGCTTCTACGAAGCGCGAATAAATATTTCTAAAAATAGAAAAATCTTTAGCGCTGTCCGCGCCGACGACGACTCTAGGCGGCCTAATCGAGCCTTCAATCGCCTTGCCTTCAACTAAAAATTCCGGGTTTGAACCAACGCCGAAATTTTTAACTCCGGCGGTTTGCATAATCTCTTTAGTCCGATTTACCATATCAATCGGCACCGTACTTTTATTAACTATTAAAATATAATTAGTCTGCGCACCGTTATTTCTTTTAACTAAAATTTCGCCTAAAGTTTTAGCGGCCGCTTCATAAATTTCAAGATTAGCCTCGCCCGTGCCATCGCGATCCGGCGTCGGCAGGCACATAAGAACCGCTTCCGCCGTTTCAGTAAAACTTTCCGCTTCGGATAATTCGGAAGTAAATTTAATTCTAGTTTGATTTCTTATAATCAAATCACCCAAGCCTTTTTCAAATAAATATGCTTCTATTTTATCTTTATCTCCGGATGACAAACTATTGACCAGCTCGCGGTTAATATCATAAACTAAAACTTCATGCCCGCTGTCCGCGCTTACCGCGGCCGAACAAGCGCCAACGAAACCTCCGCCAAAATATAATATTTTCATAAATGAAATATTTTGTCATTCTGGAGGGAGTAGAAGCGACCGATAGAATCTCGTGAAAGATACGCTAACTGCGAGATGCTATCCCTGCCCGTCCGGCAGGCGGGGCTCCACTTCGTTGCGCTCCAGCATGACATATAAAAAATGACATTTTGCTGTTTAGCTTAAAAACGCTAAGGTTGATTTATCCTTAACTATAAGTTATTATTAAATAAAATAAGCTTAAAGTCAACCCTGTTAAATTCGCTTTCGCGAAAATTTGCCTGCAAATTTATTTAACAGGGTCAACCCTAAAAATTAACTTTGTCATTGCGAGCGACCGAAGGGAGCGCGGCAATCTCGCGTACTCGGATTTTAACCAGAGATTGCTTCGTCGCCAGAGTACTGGTCTCCTCGCAATGACATAAATTTATCCTGATTTATGACAAAAATCCTTTATTTTATAACCCAGTCGGAATTCGGCGGCGCCCAGCGTTATGTTTTTGATTTGGCCAATAATTTAAAGGCTGATTTTAAAATAGCCGTGGCCTTCGGCGAGTCAAAAAATAATTTAACCTTAGCCAAAATTTTAGCTGAAAATAACATTGAGCACTATATTATTCCTAGCTTAAAGCGCAACCTTTCACCTATTAACGATATTTTAGCTTTGTTGGAAATTATAAAACTAATTAAAAATTATCAGCCGGACATTATTCATTTAAACAGCTCAAAAATTTCCATCTTAGGTTCTCTGACAGCATTTATTATTAAATTGCGAGCTACGAGTTACGAGTTACGAGTGATCTACACGGTTCACGGCTGGGTTTTTAACGAACCTCTGCACCCTTGCTTAAAATATTTTTATTTATACGCGGAAAAATTCACCGCCGGATTTAAAAATAAAATAATTTGCGTTTCCGAGTATGATAAACGAATGGCCCTAAAATATAAAATCGCGCCGGCCGAAAAACTAATTACTATCCATAACGGTCTAACGCCGGTAAATTTTTATTCTAAAGAAGAAGCGCAGAAAAAAATCCCCCTGCCTGCGCAGGCAGGCCTTACCCCCTTTGTTAAAGGGGGCTTATTAATCGGCTCAATCGGTAATTTATATAAAACCAAAGGCTTTGAATATTTAATTGAAGCGGCTAATATTTTAACCCGCGAGAAAAAAATACCGGCAACATTTATTATTATCGGCGAAGGCGACGAAAGAAAAAATTTAGAAAACTTAATCAAAAAATATAATTTAGAAAATAATTTTATTTTAGCCGGCCGGATTGATGAAGCGGCTAGATTTCTGCCGGCGTTTGATATTTACGCCTGCTCTTCGGTAAAAGAAGGCCTGTCTTATACTTTAATTGAAGCTATGCAGGCGGGATTACCAATCGTCGCCACCGAAGCCGGCGGCAATCAGGAAATGATCATAAATAATAAAACCGGCTTAATAGTTAAACCGGCCGACGCGCAAAATTTAGCTAACGCTTTACAAAAATTAATCAGCGACAAAAATTTAGCCGCCGAATTAGGCGCCGCCGCTAAGCAAAGCGCCAGTCAAAATTTCAATTTGGAAAAAATGATTGAAAAAACCAGGCAAATTTATCTCTAGTTCTGTGTCATTCTGGAGGGAGAGCTAGCGACCGATAGAATCTCACTTTCCACCGTCATTCTGGAGCGTAGCGATAGAATCTCGAGATGCTATCGCTTCACTAAGGTTACGCTCCAGCATGACAGATAAAAAAATAACCCCGAACTCTTTATGAGCCGGGGTTTGTTTATGTTACATGGGCAACCTCGTCGCCTTTTTCTTCTCTTCAACTTTCCAAAGAAAATCAGGATAAGGCGGGTTAACCTTGATTTCATCCAAAAACAGCAGAGTCTGCAGTTGGATATCTGATGGAAAAATTGACAAAAAAACATAGCAGTTTTCTTTTATCTCTTTTATCTGCCGGTCTTTTTCTTTTTCGTTCTTTTCTCCCCTTACGGCTACAAACAAAAAATTGTCCGGTTTAGAAGGATCAGCCTTAAGAAAACTTCTTAGAAAAAATTCTGCCGGTCTATTTTTCCCTTTATCATCAAGAAAAATATTTCCGGCCCTAACGATCAACGCCCGCTTATTAAAATCGCTGTTATTCATAAACAACTCTATCACCTGTTCAATCGTTTTAATGTCTTTCATAATCACCCCTCCTCGTTTATATCTTAAGTTTAAATGACGCCACCATTACTTTGTCCATCTCACTGCCGGTTTGCAAAAGAGATTTAAGATAATCTCCTGCCTGTTTTTGCGCTTGATTATCACCCGGCATCATAGTTTTCACATACAAATGCATAATTAGGCCATTTCTAGTATATGGAGTCTGGCATAACTCTGCCGGCAACTTTTTCAAAAGCTCAATTGTTTCTCCCACCGTTAATTCGTTAATCTTTTTATTCATTTTATTCATTTCCATCTTTTTTCTCCTTTTATATTTTATTGTATTGTAATGAACCAAGCTATAGCTCCCCCATCTTTCTTTTAACTTTATATGTTAATATATTTTTATGTTTTTGTCAAACAACTCTTTAATTATGGCTTAGGGTTTAAAACTATAAAAGCATGAACCGAAGTGCGGTCGTCAAGCGTGTTCCAGGCCATAGTTTGCGTGCCTGCTTGCTCGGCTAACTTATAGCTTCCACTTGAATGCAAATCGTTCGCCTGCCCCCATTGATAATTAGTAAAATACTGCGTCTGCCCCTGCCCGGGAGCAAGTGAAAACGACTCCGGCTGATTATAAGTAACCGCGTCTATTATCATCGCCTTCGGCTTAGTAATTTCCAGGGAATTTACAGTAGACGCCAAACTTTCAAGAGAGGCGCCGGCTAAATTAACCGGATCGGCCGTATCGCAATTATTAAAAGTTATGGCTGAAGCTGAAAAAGGAAATGGCCAGCCGATGCTAACCTCTATGGTATATTCCCCCTTTGGCGGATTAGCTAAATAATAAATAGACACGGCGAGATTATTATAAGATTGATCTCTAACTTTACTAACCGCTAAAGTCAGGGGCTGCCCGTTATAAGTTACCGAATTGGCGTTAAGATAGCCACCGTCTCCATGCACGCTAACCACTAAAATCGGATCATCGCCCGAAACCGTATGCTTCCAGGAAAAAGCCGATTGCCAATTACCATAAGCGGTCGAAGTATCACCGGCGGTAATTTTATTTTGAGAAGTAACGGCATTTACCTGATTGGATAAATCAGACCAATAAAGTCCGTTAAAAGTTCTTACGGCCAGACAATATTCTTTATTTGAGCTTAAGCCGGTTACCCGAGCGCTCTCGGCCGCACCGAAAATTTCTCCGGGGGCTGGTAGGCTTGAGCTAGCGACCGCTATGGCGCTATCCCAATTTAATTGCAGCGAGCAATCACCGTTTTTTTCTTGATATTTTATTTCATAATAAGCCGTGTCATTTAACCTGCCGTTTTCCGGCGAAGACCAGCTTAAGGTAATTGAGCTAACCGTAGTTGATGCCATAATAGCCGTTAAATTTAAAATCGCTCCGGGCGAACTATTAATTTTAGTCTGCGCCTGCGCGCTCCATTCGCCCAGGTTGCCGGCATTATCTCCGGCTTTAACGCGAAAATAAACCGTTTGGCCGCTAGCCACCGATAAATTAAAAATTGTACTGGTGCTCGTAGTGGCGTTAAGCCAATTTTTCCAGTCGCCCGCGTCAATTTTATATTGCACGGTAAAATCAGCTAAGCCGCTAACCGGAGTCGATGAACCGGTGGCGTCGACGTCTTCCCCGCTCCAGGCGACGGTAAAACCGACGGTCTCGTAAACCGCCTCTAAGCTAACCATAGTTGAAGTCGGCGCGGTTAAATCTAGAAGCCAAGTTATTAAAGTTGAAGAACCGATGTTGCCGGCCGGATCAGAACCTTTTACTTCTAAACTATGATCGCCCTCAATCAGGTTAAAAGCGCTGGTGCTAGCCGAGCATGTTTCCCAAGAATTAGCGTCTAACCGGCATTGATAAGAAGTTTCATCTTCGCTGGAATTAAATTCAAAATTTGCCGTAGTAGAGCTGGCGATAGCCGGCGGACCGCTTAAAACAGTAATTTCCGGGGCCGTTGTATCTACGGTTAAACTATACTCGGCCGGAGTTTGATCAATATTATTAGCCGCGTCGCGCGCTCTAACTTTAAAAATATAATCTCGATCGGATAAATTAATTAAATTATAAGGCGAAGCGCAAATTTCCCAGCCGGCGTCATTTAAATTACAGTCAAAAGTTGAATTGCTTTCGCTTGAGGCAAAAATAAAATCAGCCGAATTCAAATTAATAATTTCTCCCGGCGCCGAAGTAATCGTAGTTTCCGGCGGCGTGCTATCGCCGGCCACAAAAATAAAAGTAGGAGCGGTATTGCCGTAGCCGGCCGGCGAGACCGGAGTTAAAGGCGTTTTCTCTACCAGCGGTTCTTCCCCTTCTTCGGCCGGTTGTTCGGGAGTAGCAAGGGGGTTTTCTCCGCCACCGCCAGTATCAGAGCTTAAAGGTATCTCTTCGCTATCTTTAATAAAATAATCTCCGAGCGGCGTTTCTAACGTTAAAGGTATTCCATTATTTTCCGGCTCATTTTCCGCTCTGGTCGGTTGAAAATTAAATATTTCTTCCGCGGTCCCGGCCTGCTCAAACGCCGATAAAACCTGGCCGGCCTGATTAACCGTCTGCTCAACTATTTCCCGGTTAGCATCGGAAAAATTTTGAACATCATCCCGGGTATTAGTAATAAACGCTACTAAACTATCATAGCTTCTGACTAAAGCGTTTCTCTGCGCCATAAAAACATCGCCCCAAATATATTGAGCTTCGCTTTTTAGCCAGGCAAAATAATTTTTTAATTTATTCCAGGTGCTGATCTGCTCTTGCTCTTTTTTAGATTTATCTATTTGCTCAAATTGTTTTAAAAAATAATCTATCACCCCGGCGCTATAACCAACCGCCTTAGGGTAAAGCAAATTCCAGTAGTCGAGGTTTAATTTAAAATCGTCGTCATTAATTTTACAAATCGGCTTAATAGAACTATTATCTAATTTACAGAGCCTATAATTATTACCGTTTATATTATTACTGTTTAT
>JBAXOH010000009.1:0-14842 GCA_037133335.1 bacterium | reverse complement strand
GCCGATTGAAGCGGTTGAAGAAAATGATACTATCGCCGTGCCGGCCGATTTCGTAACCGATAGCGCCAATAGCTATGTTCTTAAAGTTAAAGGCGAGTCAATGATTGAAGAAGGAATTTTAGATGGTGATTATGTTATCGTTGAGCGCAATCCTTCGCCGCAAAATGGCGATGTAGTCGTGGCTTTACTTAATAACGCTTATGCTACTTTAAAAAAGTTTTATCGCGAATCAAAACGCATTCGTCTGCAGCCGGCTAATTCCAGCATGAAACCGATTTACGCGGCCGACCCCTTAATTCAAGGCGTGGTTAGGGGCGTAATAAGAAAATTTGCTTAAGAAATATATTATAAAACATGCCCTGATTTTAAATTTTCTCTAATTTTGGTAGAATGAACCTAGGGCGTAAAAATATGTTAAATATAAATAAACAAGAATTTGAAAAAATAGTTGAGCAAACTTTAGATAATTTGCCGGAGAAATTTAATAGCAAATTAAATAATGTGGCGATTTTCGTCGAAGATGAGCCAACCGACGAGCAGCTCAATAAAATTAAATTGAAACGCGATGATTTATTGTTCGGTTTATTTGAAGGCTACGCTCAGGCCAAAAGATTAAATATCGGTCCGGTTTTGCCTGATCGAATTACTATTTTTAGGCGTGCAATTTTAAGCCAGTCGGACAATATAGCCGAACTCAAACAAAAAATTATTTCTACAGTTAAGCATGAAATCGCCCATCATTTCGGTTCAGACGAACCTGGCGCGGCCAAAGCCGGAAAAAGATAAAAATTTGATTTTTTATCTAAAGTCTGATAATATAACCGTATTATCATTTAATAAATTAATCGTCTAATCGGATTTAGCTCCGATAGCGAATAATAACTCTATGGAAGCTTATTGCGTAAAATGTAAGGCTAAGCAGGAAATGATTGACGCCAACGAGGTGGAAATGAACGGCAAAGGCGGAGTAAAGCGCAAGGCTATGAAGGGCAAATGCCCGGTTTGCGCTACGGCCATGTTCAGAATTTTAGGCAAAGCTTAATGTTATTTTAGCCCAAGAAAACACCTTGGTTTTACCGAGGTGTTTTTGTATTGTAAAATTGTTTAAAAATTAGTATAATTACCTAAAGGAACCGAATGGCAACTCCCGTTGCTTTTAATTTTTATTGTATGAGTAAAAATAAAAGAATTATTATAATTGATGATGATGCTAATGCTCTTTATGGACTTTTAGCCAAGCTTAGAATTGAGGGTTTTGAAGCTATCGCCGATGAAGGATATGATAAAATGGAAGTTCTGGAAAAAATAAAATTTTTTAAGCCAAATTATATTATTTTGGACGTTGCTTTAGTAAAGCTAAATGGTTTTAAAATACTCGCCGAGATTAAGGCTGATCCGGCAACCTCTAAAATACCGATTTTTGTCTTTACTGATTTAAGTGATTCGGATAGCCGGAAAAAGAGCCTAGGGCTTGGCGCGAATTTTTATCTTATAAAAACCGAGTTGAATCTTGATGAGTTCGTCGTTAAATTTAAAAAAATTATTAATAATAAGGAAAAAACAAATGAAAATTTTTAAAAGTAAATTTTTTATTATCGGCTTGTTGTTAATTATAGGGGTTGCGGGCGCGTATTTTATTTTTAATAAAAAACCCAAGATTACCTATACAACCGTTAAAGTTGAAAGAGGAAGCTTAGTCCAAACGGTTAGCGAGACCGGTATAGTTAAAGCCAATAAAGAGATGGATTTAAATTTTACCATGAGCGGTAAGATCGCCAATATTTTTTCCGGCGTAGGCGATAAAGTAAAAAAAGATCAAATTTTAGCCGAGCTTGATTCCGGTGATTTGCTGTTAAAAGAAAAAGAGGCTGCGGCCAGCTTGCAGGTTGCCCAGGCGAATTTAGCCAAACTTTTAGCCGGAGCCACGGCGAGCGAACTGGCGGTTAGCCAGGCCGGCGTCGATCAGGCGAAGACGACTTATGTTTCAGCCTTAAATGAATTGGAAAAAATAAAAAATACGATTAACGAAAATATAGCGCAGGCGGAGAAAAGTTTAAGCGATTTTTATCTAACAGCCGGCGAAACTATAACCAGTTATCAGCAGGCGGTTAAAAATTATAAAAGCGTAGGCTTAACCACGGTTGAATCAAAAATTTCCATCGCCACTAATGCTCTGGACAACATAAATACGATACTGAACGACAATGATGCTAAATATTTTTTGGGTGCGGGAAATACTACTTTGATTGACGCGACAAAAAATGATTATGCCCTGGCGAATACGGCTTTAACCAAGGCTAAGGCGAGCCAAGCCGGTTCTGACGTAAGTCAGGTTCTGGGCGATACTTCAGACGCTTTAAATAAAACTTTTAGCGCTTTAAATAATTGCTACAACCTTTTAGAGGTTAGCATGGTTGGATCTAGTTTTACTCAAATTAAGCTGGATGCTTATAAAACGACTATTGGCGCGCAGCAAGCTAATGTTTCCGGCGGCATTACTTCGGTGCAAACCGCTCAAAATAATTTAAACGATTCAATCAATAATCTTAATAATGCGATTTCGGCGGCTAAAAATTATTTAGCTACCACTCGCGTCACCGGAGCGCAACAAACCGCGTCGGCTCAAGCCAGAGTTGATACTTCCTATAAAGCCTGGTTAGTAGCCGAGGCGCAATTAAATCAGCTAAAAGCCGGTACGCGGACGCAAGATATAAATTTAGCCCAGGCTCAAGTAAGTCAAGCCCAAGCCTCTTTAGGCTTAGTCAGAAATCAAATTAATAATAATATTATAAAAGCTCCGCTCGACGGAACGATTACGAAAAAGAATTATGAAGCCGGCGAACAGTTTTCCGCGGTTAAGCCGGTTTTTTCCTTATTGGGCATGAATAATTTTGAAATTGAAGTTGATGTTTCCGAGGCCGATATAACTAAAATAGCCATAAATGATCAGGCTGAAATTACTCTTGATGCTTTTGGCGAAGATGTAAAATTTTACGGTCAGGTTAATTTTATTGAACCAGCCGAAACCGTTATCCAAGAGGTAGTTTATTATAAAGTAAAAATAAATTTTGACGGCAAAGATAAAGATGTTAAGTCGGGCATGACCGCTAATGCCAATATTACTACGGCGAAGAAAGATAATGTGCTAATTATACCGTCAAGAGCCGTAATCGAAAAAAATGGCAGCGGCAAATTTGCCAGAACTTTAGTTTTGGAAGAAATCAAGGAAGCGCCGGTTACCATAGGGCTGCGCGGCGATAGCGGATTGGTTGAAGTTTTGTCCGGCCTTAATGAGGGCGAGGCGGTAGTGACTTATATCCAGCAAAGCAACTAAAATTAAGATTGTTTTTTTATTTATGCTTATTCAGGTTTACAATCTAACAAAAAAATTTGTTAACGAAGAAATTATGACGCCGGTTTTAAACGGGCTTAGTTTCAATATTGATAAAGGCGATTTTATCGCTATTATGGGGCCTTCGGGTTCGGGCAAATCTACTTTAATGCATATTTTAGGGCTACTTGATAGGCCGACCGGCGGTAAATATTATCTTGAAGGTAAGGACGTAACTAAGCTAGATGATGATGAATTGGCCGGCCTTAGAAATCGTAAAATCGGTTTTGTTTTTCAATCTTTTAATCTTTTGCCGCGCACCACGGTTTTAGAAAATGTTATGCTGCCTTTGACTTACGCTAAGCGTAAAGAGCCGCCGCAGCATCGCGCTAAAATAATTTTAGAAAGCGTCGGGCTCGCGCACCGTTTGAATTATTTTACCAATCAAATTTCCGGCGGCGAGAAGCAGCGTGTGGCCATCGCTCGCGCTTTAGTAAACGATCCGGCGGTTATTTTCGCCGATGAACCGACCGGTAACCTTGATTCAAAATCGGGCGTGCAAATTATGGAAATTTTGCAGCGGCTGAATGATGCCGGCAATACTATAGTTTTAGTTACTCATGAAACTTATACTTCCGAGCATGCCAAAAGAATTATTAAAGTTAAAGACGGCTTAATAGTTGACGATTACCAGGTAATAAATCGAAGAATAGCTAGAGACGGTGAAATGCTTAAGTAAATATACCGCAGTAGATTGGCTTTACTTTTTGTAAATTTTCTACTGCGGAACTCGTCCGCCTGCTGGCGGCCTCAAACAGTCCTCGCACGAAAATATTACAAAAAGCAAAGCCAATTTTTAATAAAAATTATGCTGGAATTTTATAAACAATCCATTAAGACTTCTACCGGGGCGCTTCTGGCCAATAAGGGCAGAAGCTTTTTAACAATGCTCGGTATAATTATCGGCGTGTCCGCCGTAATTATTATTATGGCTGTGGGCGCCGGAGCGCAAAGCTTAATTATTAATCAAGTAAAATCTTTAGGTACTAATATAATAGGAATTTTACCCGGCGCTTCCGAAGAAGACGGTCCGCCGGCCACGGTTATGGGCATAGTAATAACTACGCTTACTTACGAAGATGGTTTGGCTCTAAATGATAAAAAAAACGTGCCCGGCGTATCCGACGTAGTGTCTTATTATAAGAGTATCGGCGCGGTTAGTTGGGGCTCAAATTCATACGACACTAATTTAAGCGGTTCAACCGTCGGCTATCTAAATGTTGAAGGAGGAGAAATTAGTACAGGCAGATTTTTTACTAAAGAAGAAGAAACCAATTTAGCTAAAGTTGTAGTTTTGGGCAGTCTGGTAAAAAAAGAATTATTCGGAGATTCTGACCCGATTGGCCAAAGGGTAAAAATAAAAAAACATACGCTTGAAGTAATCGGCATCATGAAAGAAAAAGGTACGGTAGCGTTTCAAAATAATGACGATCAAGTTTTTATTCCGCTAAAAACTATGCAAAAATTAATCGCCGGAGTAAATCATGTCAGCATGATGAGGCTTAAAGTTGACAATCAAGAAGATATGGACAGAGCCATGATTGATGTAGAAACTACTTTGCGCGAACGGCACGATATTACCGATCAAAGTGGTGCTAATGACGATTTTACGGTTAGAAGTTCAGCTCAAGCCATGGCTATGATAACTACGATTACCGACGCTTTAAAATTTTTTCTGGTAGCTATCGCCGCTATGTCTTTATTGGTTGGCGGTATTGGCATTATGAATATTATGCTGGTTAGCGTTAGCGAGAGAACCAGGGAAATCGGTTTGCGCAAAGCCGTGGGCGCCAATAATGCGAACATTATGCTTCAATTTTTGATGGAAGCGGCTACTATTACTTTAGGCGGCGGCGCTATCGGCGTTATAATCGGCGGCTTAGTCGCTATTTTGATTTCGGTTGTAGTTAATTTTTTAGGTTATAATTGGGATCTGTCGATTTCTCTATTTTCAATTATATTAGCTTTAGCGGTTTCTATCGGCGTCGGTATAATTTTCGGCTTATACCCGGCGAGTAAAGCCAGTAAATTACAACCGGTTGACGCTTTAAGACATGAGTAAAAAAATTTAAATATATGGGCATCTGGTCTATTTTAAAAATTTCTTTGCGCTCCATTAAGGGAAATAAAGTTAGGACCGGCCTGACTGTTTTAGGTATAGTTATCGGCATAGCCAGCGTTATCATAGTGTATTCGGCCGGAGAAGGAATCAGCGGCTTGGTTTATGCTCAAGTTGAATCTTTCGGTGGAACGGATTTAATAGAAACCGAAGTTAAAGCCCCAACCGGTAAAAAAGGAGCGGCGGCCGAACAGCAGAGCGCCATAGCCATGGCCCAAGGCGCGCAAATTACCACTCTAACTTTAAAAGATTTAGATGATGTTAAAAAATTATCCAATGTTAAAGGCGGCTACGCGGCCATAATCGGACAGGAGCAAGTTAATTACGGCGACCAATCAAAAAAAACTATGATTTTTGGAACTTCAGCCGGCATTATCGGTATTGATAAAACAGAAATTGATTATGGCCGTTATTTTAGCGACACCGAAGATAAATCAGAAGTTCCGGTTGCCGTGCTGGGCTATAAAATAAAAGATAAATTGTTCGGCGATAGTGATCCCTTGGATAAATATATTAAAATCAGAAAAACTAAATTTCGGGTTATCGGAGTAGCTAAAGAAAGAGGCGCGGTCATGACCTTGGATTATGATAATTTTGTTTATATCCCGATTAGAACTTTGCAAAAAAGAGTTTTAGGCGTTGACCATGTGATTTTTATGATACACCAACTTAAAAATCCCGACTTAGCCGATCAAACCGCCGAAGAAGCCAGATTAATCATACGTGAAAATCATAATATTGCTTCGACTCCGCTGGAATTTAAACCTGGCGAGCCGGTAATTAAAAATATCGGCGAAGGCATGACCGATACCAGTAAAGACGATTTTAGAGTTGTAACCATGAAAGAATCTTTAGGTATTTTAGATACCGTAACCGGAGCTATCACTTTAATGCTTTTAGCGATTGTCGCCGTGTCATTGGCGGTTGGTGGCGTGGGCGTTATGAATATTATGTATGTCATTATTACGGAAAGAACGGCTGAAATCGGTTTGCGTAAAGCCGTGGGCGCTAAATATAACGATATTATGCTTCAATTTTTAATTGAATCTTTAGTAATAACTTTAATCGGCGCCGTGGTTGGAGTTTTGGTTGGCGTGGGCATATCATATTTAATTGCAATAGCGGCTAATTATTACGGACTAGATTGGAGATTTTTAGTTCCGCTAAAAGCTTATTATGTCTCCCTGGGCTTCGCGGTTATATTCGGCCTGGGTTTTGGTATCTATCCGGCCCGTAAAGCCGCCAGGCTTGACCCGATAGAAGCTTTAAGGCAGGAATAATTTTGTCAGAGAGCGTTAAGATGGTATAATTAAAATATTACATTTTTAATTTATGTTTCATTTTTCAAAATCAAAGCATATAAATTTTAAAGCATTGCAACATAGAGCCGATGATTTAATCGGTAGAATTCCGCCGATTAAAAAACGCCGGCGCTTGAATTTGTCATATAAAATTTTAAAATATTTTGCTTACATAGCAGCTGTTTTATTTTTGTCGCTGTTGGTTTTATTATTGTCTCAAATTTTTAGTTTAAATAAAATTTATGATCAGGCGAATCTAGGCAAAATTAACTTAGAGCAGGCCGTTATTTTCGCTAAGCGGGACGACTTTAATCAAGCGGTAAAGTTAGCCAAATTGGCCGAAAGTAATTTTAACATTTCGATTAATAAGATTGAAGAAATAAAAAATAATAATCTTATAAGCAGTTTGCCGTTAGCCATAAGCCAATTAAATGAAGCCGAAAAGCTTTTGATTTCCGTTCAATTTTTAAGCAAAGCGGTCGCGGGCGGAGCTAATTTCGGCCTTAGCCTCGAAGCTCTTTTGGCCGGAGATAAAAAATTTAATTTTTCAAAATTAAGTCCCGAAGAAAAGCGCAATGTTTTAAGAAAAATATTTGAATCGGCGCCGGAATTAAACGGCGTAAAAGCTGATTTGGATTTAGCTTATATTAATTTAGAGCAAGTCAATACCGCGGGTATTTTGTTCGCTTTAAAAGATAAAATCAGCCAGATCAAACAGCAAATAAATGAAGCCAGATTTATTTTAGAAAAAGCGGTTCCTTTATCGCAGATGATTCCGGCTTTGGCCGGCTACCCCAGCGAAGTTAATTATTTAGTGGTATTGCAAAATAACGACGAATTAAGGCCGACCGGCGGATTTTTAGGCACTTATGGAATTTTGCGGATTAAGGATGGCGATATTATAAGTTTTTACACTGACGATATTTATCATCTTGATATGCCGGTTCAGGATAAAATAAATGTTACGCCGCCGGAGCCGATTAAAAAATATTTGAACGATAGATGGTATTTGCGCGATGCTAATTGGTCTCCTGATTGGCCGACTGCGGCCAGAAAAATAGATTGGTTTTATAAGATGGAAAGCGGTTTAAATCCGGAGGCGGAAAAAATTTCCGAATTTAGCGGCGTTATGGCCATAACGCCAAAATTAATTACTGATTTTTTGAAAATAACCGGCCCGATAGTAGTCGAGGGGCAATCATATAATGAAAATAATTTTCAAGATTTATTGCAATATCGGGTCGAGAAAGGCTATCAAATTTTAGGAGTTTCTTCTTGGCAAAGAAAAGAAGTTATCGGCGAAATATCCAAACAATTAAAACTTAAAATTTTTGATTTGCCGCCAAACCAATGGTCGGAAATTATAAATACCGTGATTAATAATTTAACTGAGAAAAATTTGCTGTTTTATTTAGCCGACAATCAATTAGAAAATATCGCCGTGGCCAACGGCTGGGCCGGAGAGATAAAAAATTATTATGGCGATTATTTTATGGTGGTTGACGCTAATTTAGCGGCTTTAAAAACCGACGCGGTTATTAATCGGAGCATAAATTATAAAATATCGGAAGGCGTTAACGGCCTATCTTCTAAATTAACCGTTAATTACGCGCATAATGGGCGACCTGATTGGAAAACCGGTGTCTATAAAAGCTATACCAGAGTGTATGTGCCGCTAGGCAGTCAGTTGATTAAAATTAGCGGTTACGAGGCCGAGCAAATTGATACTGGCGATGAAGCCGGCAAAACTTGGTTCGGTTTTTATTTAACCGTGGACCCGGGTAAAATCAACAATGTTACGCTTGAATACAAATTACCGCCGAACATTATGTTAAATAATAATTACGGCCTTTACATCCAAAAACAGCCGGGGAAAGAGTTGGAATATCTTTCGGTTGACTTAAACTTTAAAAATGGTATAAAATCATATAGCCCGGCCAGTTTATCTATGCAGAGAGTGAGTTCGTCCAGGATCAAGTGGGAAGGAGATTTAAGCATAGATCGGAGTTTTAATGTGAATTTTTAATTTTTGCCTGTCATTGCGAGCTTCTGGAAGAAGCGAAGCAATCTCACGAAGATTAATTGTCATTAAAAATTGCCGCTTTAATTTATATGCGTCATATGTGAGATTGCTTCGTCGCCTGATTACAGGTTTCTCGCAATGACATTACGATTACTATGTTTATTAAACGCATTGGCATAGATTTAGGTACAACTTACACTTTAGTGCATTTGCCCAAGCGCGGGATTGTTATTAATGAACCTAGCGTGGTGGCGATTTCTTTGATTGATAAAAAGATTTTAGCCGTGGGTAATGAAGCTAAAGATATGTTGGGCCGAACGCCCGATACTATTGTAGCGATTAAGCCTCTAAAAGACGGCGTGATTGCCGATTACCATACTACCGAAGCTATGCTTAGATATTTTATTAACAAAGCTTTGGGCGGCATTAGATTATTTCGTCCGGAAGTTATGGTGGCGGTTCCGGCCGGCATTACCTCGACCGAGCGCCGTGCGGTTATCGACGCGACTATCGCGGCCGGAGCGCGCGCAGCTTATATTATTAAAGAGCCGATTGCCGCGGCTATCGGAGCCGATATTCCCATCGGTTCGGCTTCCGGCCATATGATTATCGATATTGGCGGCGGTACGGCGGAGATGGCGGTTATTTCTTTGGGCGGAGTCGTTACTTCAACTTCGGTTAGAGTGGGCGGCAATAAATTTGACGTGGCGATTCAGGAATTTATCAGGCGTAAATATAATTTAGCTATCGGCGAGAGAACGGCCGAGGAGACTAAAATTAAAATCGGCAGCGCTTTATACTTAGAAGATAAGTTAACCATGGAAATACGCGGCCGCGATATGATTACCGGTTTGCCGAGAAATATTATGGTTAATTCCGATGATGTTACGGAAGCGATTCAAAATGAATTGGAAGCCATAATTAATGCCGCTAAAAGAGTGCTCCAGGATACCCCGCCGGAATTAGCCGCCGACATTATGGATAAAGGCATGGTTTTATCCGGCGGCTCGTCGCTTTTAAGAAATATTGATCAACTTCTGTCGCGTACGACCGATGTGCCGGCTTACGTGGCGGATGATGCTTTGCTTTGCGTGGCTAAGGGAACCGGTATTGCTTTAGAAAATTTGGACTCATATAAACGATCAATATTTGCAACGAAGTAAATTTTTGTTGTCATTCTGGAGGGAGTGCAGCGACCGATAGAATCTCGACGAGATCCTATCGCTCTTTCCAGTCGCTCCAGGATGACTTTATTTATGATTATCGGCATTGACGCCTCAAGGGCAAATAGAAAATTTAAAGGCGGTACCGAGTGGTATTCTTATTATTTAATAAGAGAACTGGCTAGAATTGATTCTAAAAATCAATATATTTTATATAGCGATAAGCCTTTGGTTGGCGGTTTGGCTGATTTAACGATTGAAAATTACGATGCGGTTCCCGGCAAAATTAACAGCAGGGGCTGGCAAGAAATTAAAAGTCCGTTTGGAAATTTTCGCGTTAAAATTTTAAAATGGCCTTTAAATTATTTTTGGACGCAAATTCGCTTGTCTTACGAGATGCTTATTCATCGACCGGATATTCTTTTCGTACCGGCGCACACTCTGCCGATTATTCATCCTAAAAAATCGATTGTCACTATTCATGATATAGGTTTTGAGCGCCAAGCCAAACTTTACAGTTCTGATAAAATAGGTCCGGCCGGCGGTTTAACTTGCGGGATATTTAATTTTTTTGCCAAGCTGTTTACTTCTGAAAAATTTCAACTAAATGTCGTTGATCATCATAGCTGGTCAACTAAATTTGCGCTTAAACATGCTCAAGTAATTATTGCGGTATCTAATTTTACCAAGCGAGAAATGGTGGAATTTTATCAGGCTGACGCGGAAAAAATTAAAGTGGTTTATAACGGTTTTAATAATAAACTTTATCGTCCGATTAAAGACGCGGAAAAAATCGAGCAAGTTTTAAATAAATACGGCGTTAAAGCCCCTTATATTTTTTATGCCGGCCGTTTGGAGAAAAAGAAAAACACCGCCAAGTTAGTTCAGGCTTACGCGATTATGAAACAAAAACATAAAAATATAAAACATAGCTTGGTTTTAGTGGGTAAGGCCGGACTTGGCTTTGATGAGGTAAAATATGTTATTGAAGAATTTAATCTTAATGAAGATGTAATTATAACCGGCTGGATTCCGGAAGCCGATATGCCGTATATTTATAATGGCGCTGCTTTATTTGTTTTTCCTTCGCTTTATGAAGGGTTCGGCATACCCTTACTCGAAGCTATGGCTTCAGGGGTACCAATCGCGGCCGCTATTACTGCTTCCATCCCGGAAGTTGTCAAAAAATCAGCTTTGTTTTTTGATCCGGAAAATAATGACGAGATGGCTGAAAAAATGGCTAAAATATTATTGGATGAACGGTTGGCCGGCGAACTAATCAATAGCGGTTTTGAGAGAATAAAAGATTTTAGTTTAACTAAATGCGCTCAAGAAACTCTGGCTTTAATAGAAAAAATGTAAATTTGAAAAATACTAACAACTTATGTTATAATAAAGATGTTATTTACCACGTTAGATAGCATCTTTATTTATACGTGGTAAGTTTTATATAGGTATTTTTTTATTTAATATATATGCAAAAATTATCAGTAATATTTAGCGGAGCGAGAAATAAAGCAATATTTTTTGTTGGTATATTTTTAGCTGTAATAATTATATTAATTGGCCATAATGCTTTAGGCGATATCCAAAATAATTTTGTTTATCCGACTGAATCCGGTTCTGCCGGCGCTAAGCAATTTAACAGGGTCGCCGATGAAATATTGGTAAAATTTAAAGAGGCAAAGCTGCCGACAACTATTAAAATCGACCAGGCAGGCGATTTTGATAAAATTTTAAGTTATTATAATAATTTGTCGGAGGTGGAGTATGCTGAACCCAACTATCTTTATCAAGCTTCCATAATACCATCCGATACATTTTTTAATAATCAATGGTATTTGCAAAAAATTAAAGCCACTGAAGCTTGGGATACCGTAAGAGAAAGCCCTAATGTTGTTATCGCCATTTTGGATTCAGGAGTACAAATCAATCATCCCGACTTAAAAAGTAATATCTGGCTGAACAAAAAAGAAATACCCAATAATAATATTGATGACGATAAAAATGGTTTCATTGATGATATTAACGGCTGGGATTTTGTTAATAATGTGCTTGACCCGGCGCCGAAATTTAAGACCGGATTTTTAGAAGACGGGATTTTACATGGCACCATTATCGCCGGTATCACCGCGGCTTCCGGTAATAATGCCGCCGGCGTTGTCGGTATAACCTGGAAAGCTAAAATTATGCCGCTTAAAATTTTAGATGATAAGGGTGAGGGCAGCGCCTCTAAGGTTATCAAGGCGATTGATTATGCCATCGCCAACGGCGCTAACATTATTAATTTAAGTTTTGTCGGTTTTGGCTATAGCAAGGGTTTGGATGACGCGGTTAAGCGGGCTTATGACGCCGGATTAATCGTGGTAGCTGCCGGAGGTAATGAAGTCGGCCAGGGCGACGGTTATTATTTGGATGAAACTCCCATGTATCCTGTTTGTCTTGATGGCGCTAATGGCGAGAACAGAGTAATCGGCGTAGCCGCAACCGATGCTATGGATCAGAAGGCTGCCTTTTCCAGTTTTGGCAATAAATGCATTGATATTGCCGCGCCCGGAGTTAGCATGTTTAGTACGGTTGTTTATTCGCCTGATAATTATATAAAAGATCAGCCTTTTAATAAATATTATGACGGATATTGGTCCGGAACTTCGGTCGCCGTACCCGTGGTAAGTGGCGCTTTAGCGCTAATTAAAAGCGCTAATCCGTCTTTTAACAGGAATGAAATTGTAAAAGCGCTACTTGATAATGCGGATAATATTAGCCGGGTAAATCCAACTTATTTAGGCCAACTCGGCAAGGGCAGGCTGAATGTAGCCGCAGCGGTTGATTACGCTAGCAGCATATTAAATAGTAGGGTTGAAAAATTGTTAATTGGTCCAAAAAATGGCCTGGCCAGCCTGGTAAAAATTACCAATGCCGACGGGAAAAAAGATAAAGAATTTTATGCTTATGGCAATAATTTTAAAGGCGGCGTCAGTTTTGCCGATGGAGATATAAATAAAGACGGCCAAGAGGAGATTATTACCGCGGCCGGGTTTGGCGGTGGTCCGCATGTTAAAATTTTTAATATTAAGGGGGAAGTAATAGGTCAATTTTTTGCCTTTAGCAGTAATTTCCGCGGCGGCGTTAGTCTTGCTAGCGCGGATGTTAATAACGACGGCAGCGATGAAATTATCGCCGCTCAAGCTTCGGGTGGCAATTCGGAAATAAAAATTTTTAACGGCCGTGGCCAGCTGTTAGGTTCTTTTTATGCTTATGATAGTAAGTTCAAGGGCGGTTTGAATATTGCCACCGGAGATATTGATGGAGACGGTGAAGACGAAATTGTAACCGGCTTAGCGGCCGGTAAAATTCCCGAAATCAGAATTTTTAAAGCTATCGGCGTTTTGCAGGGGCAATTTTTAGCTTATCCTAAATCCTTCATCGGCGGCGTTAAAGTTACTGTGGCTAATACCAGAAGCGGCTCCGGGAGCAGTCGAGCGGACATTGTTACCGCGCCGGAAAAGGGCGGCGGACCGCATGTTAAATTTTTTGACAACAAAGGAAATTTGTTATCTCACTTTTTCGCCTTTAGCAGTAATTTCCGCGGCGGCGTTAATTTAGCCAAAGCTGACGTTGATAATGACGGCTTAGATGAAATAGTGGCCGCCGCCGGTCCGGGCGGAGCGCCCCATGTTCGCGTTTTTGAAGCTAATGGTACGATTCTAGGCTCATTTTATGCTTATGAAGAGAATTTTAGCGGCGGCGTGAATGTCGGCAGTATAAAAATTAACAAATAATTAAATTATTTATAATCATATGAGTAAAAGAGCGATTTTTGATAAAAAAAATATTTTAGTGACCGGCGGCGCCGGATTTTTAGGTTCGCATTTATGCGATCGGTTGCTAGAAAACAGCAAGGTTATTTGTTTAGATAATTTTTCTACCGGCGACGAAAGGAATATTGACCATTTGCTTTCAGACCCTAATTTTGAATTTATAAAACATGACATTACCGAGCCGATCATTTTAGAAAAATTGTCTGAATTGCAAAAATTTAAAATAGAATTTCAGGGCATTCAGGAAATTTATAATTTGGCTTGCCCGACTTCACCTAAAGATTTTGATAAAAATAAAATTCCGACTATCTTAGCTTCGTCTTATGGCTTAAAAAATGTGCTGGATTTAGCGGTTCGCCATCAGGCAAAAATTATGCATTTTTCTTCTTCCGTAATTTATGGCCCTAGGACGGAAGGTCAAAAAAGAATTAAAGAAAGCGAGATAGGTAAAGTTGATTTGCTTTCACCTAGAAGTTCTTATGACGAAGGTAAAAGATTTTCCGAAACTATGGTGGAAAATTATCGCCAAATTTACGGTATTGACGCAAAAGTGATTCGTTTGTTCCGCGTTTACGGCCCTAGGATGAAATTAAATGAAGGCAATTTAATTCCTGATTTTATAAATAACGCTTTAGAAAATTCCGACTTGGTTATTCCTGGGGATAAAAATTTTTCAAGTTCGCTTTGCTATGTTAGTGATTGTATCGACGCCTGCTTGAAATTAATGGACAGTTCGGTCGTCGGCCCGGTTAATATCGGTTCGGATGTTGACATGAATTTAGAAAAAATTTGTGATTTGATTATTAAAATTTTAAATTCAAAATCAGCAGTAAAATATATAGACAAGCATTTATTTATCAGCGAGTTATGCTTGCCGGATATAACCAGGGCGCGAGAAGAGCTCGGTTGGATGCCGATTGTTACTTTGGAAAACGGTTTGAAAAAAACTATTGACGATTTAAGGGCGAGCAAGGGATTGAAGACAGTTGTATAAAAAATTATTTATTATTTTACAACATAGAAG
>JBAXOH010000008.1:0-15658 GCA_037133335.1 bacterium | reverse complement strand
CCTATCTCTACCTTGGCAAGGTAATATAATAACCATTATACGATACCCGCAAATTTTAAAACATAAATAACTTAGTGCCCGGGGCGGGAATCGAACCCGCACGAAGTTGCCTTCGAGAGATTTTAAGTCTCTTGCGTATACCAGTTTCGCCACCCGGGCTTTGTGGAGATGAGGGGAATTGAACCCCTGTCTAATAAATTTCTTAAAACATATTTACAGATTAGACCGATTTGTTTTCTCGCTAACACCGTAAAAACCGAACAAAATCGGCATTAGCCAGCTTTAATTTTTTAAAACAATCACCTAAAGCAAATAATTGTTCGATCCTAAAATATAACACCCGTATCCGGCGCCTAGGCAGCGGCCGGGCGGATGGTTGCGGCTATTAAGCGGCAACAGTTGCAAAAGTTGGCATTTTCCAAGAAAATGTCATTTTGCTTAATAAGTTTTTGACGCTTATTTTGTTTTCAAGCGCGGTTTAAAGTGGCGCCCCTGATGAGCACTTCTGAATGCTTTTAAGAAAATTTTATTATCGATGCCTGGCATCCCCTATTATAAATTTTCTATCTTCTAAAACTTTGTTTTGTTAAAGTCCGGATACTTCTATCAAGCTCCCGTTTTTTAATTACCTCTCGTTTATCAAACTTTTTTCTACCTTTACCGACGCCGAATTCAAGCTTAATAAAACTATGCTTAGTATATATTTTAACCGGAACTAATGTCAAGCCTTGCTCGTCTTTTTTCCCTATTAAATGGGCGATTTCTTTCTTTTTTAAAAGTAACTTACGCGATCTGGTTGGATCGTAATTGGGCCGGTCGCCGGCAAATTTATATAAAGGAATATGAGCGTTAATTAAAAAAGCCTCGGGCAAGCTTTTTTTACTTTTTTTAAAAGTAACATAGCTACCCTTTAAACTTACATGCCCGGTTTTAATGGACTTAACTTCATAGCCTAATAAGACCAAGCCGGCTTCATAAGTTTCTTGGATATCATAATCAAAATTTGCTCTTTTATTATAGGCTAAAACCGGCATAAATTTACTTTCTTGGTATATAAATTTGGGATAAATTTGTTTAATTTTTGTGCGAGGACTGTTTGAGCCCCGCAACAGCGGGGCGAGTTCCGCAGTAGAAAATTTAATAAATTTATCCCAAACTTAACTGTAGTAATACTTTAAAAATTATTTGATAATGTTCCACTCTCTCAACTTCTCTACTACTTTTTTTCCGGTTAAATTATTTTCCACGTAATCATGATAAGCATGGCCGTTAATTCTATTCTCTATATCTTTTTTACCTTTATACTGTTCTAAAATATCATCAATCGCTTTATGAATTTCTTCATGACTAACCGAAATTTTTTCCGTGTTGCCTATTTCTCTAATAACTAAAGACACCTTAACTCTCTTAACCGCGTCCGGCATTAATTCGAGCATTATCTGCTCACGCGTTTTTTTTAAATGCATTAAATAATCTTCAAATTTTGCGCCCTGATTTTTAACATTATATTCTAGCTCGCTAATCATAACCTCGGCTTCATGCTTAATTAAGCTTTCCGGAATATCGCCGAATTTAGAAGCGCTAATAATTTTATCGAGCATAGCCGCTTCGCTCGCCTGCATTTCTTTTTGCTCTTTTTCTGCGAGCAAACTTTTCTTAATATTACTTTTTAATTCCTCGGACGATTTTAAACCAAAACCTTTAGCAAACTCTTCATTTACTTCCGGTAGTATTCGGCTATAAGATTCACTAACTTTTACTTTAAACTCAGCCATTTTGCCGGCGAAATTTTTATCATGATAATCTTCCGGATAAGGCAAGCTAAATTCGCGAACATCGCCTTTCTTCGCGCCAAGTATTTTTTTATCAAAACCAGGAATAACATAATTTTTACCGATGATTAAGCCGGCGCCTTTCCCCTGGCCGCCTTCAACCGGCACTTTATCTATAAATATTTGAATATCCATAATTACCCGATCACCGTCTTTAACTTCGGCATCGGAAATAACTTCGCTGGCGCGCATCTCACGCAGTTCTAAAATTAATTTATCCGCTTCTTCATCTTTAACTTCCGGCTTAGCTTGTTTTATTTTTAAATCTTTATAACCGCCTAATTTAACTTCGGGAAGCATAGTTAAAACCATTTTATATTCCATCGGGTTTTCCGGCGCCAACTTAGTAATATTAATCTGCGGCTGGCCGACGATTTGCCCGACGACATTTTCTTTAATTACCTTGTCTAAAGTTTTATTAATCGCGATTCGCGCGCCTTCTTCTAAAATCGTCATTTCGCCGATTTTATTTTTTAAAATTTCATAAGGCGCTTTACCCGGACGAAAGCCTTCAATTTTAACTTCTTCCGACACTTTTTGCGCACCGCGTAAAATATACGGCTTAAATTCTTCAGCCGAAAGTTCAACCGTTAATTCAATTTGCGATTTGCCTAAATCTTTTTTTTCTATTTTCATATATAATTATTTTTCTAACTGTTTGGGTTGAGTTTATAAAATTTTCGTGCGAGGACTGTTTGAGCTCGAGTACTCTCGAGCGAGTTCCGCAGTAGAAAATTTTATAAACTCAACCCAAACTTAATATAATTTATATTAACAAACCCACAATTAACAAAGCTACAATATTCAATATTTTTATCATGGGATTAATCGCTGGGCCGGCAGTATCTTTATAAGGATCGCCGACCGTATCGCCGGTCACGGCCGCTTTATGCGCGTCCGAACCCTTACCGCCAAAATTTCCTTCTTCAATATATTTTTTAGCATTGTCCCAAGCGCCGCCACCTGACGTCATGGAAATCGCCATAAAAACACCGGTAATAATTGAACCGACTAACAAACCGCCTAAAGCTTCAACACCTAAAATAAACCCAACCAAAATCGGCGCTACTACCGGAATCAAGGCTGGAACAATCATTTCGCCGATCGCGGCTTTAGTTACAATATCCACGGTTCGTCCATAATCAGGCGTTTCCGTTCCGGCCATAATACCAGGCTTTTCTCTAAATTGATTGCGCACTTCTTCAACTACCGCACCGGCCGCCCGCCCGACAGCCTTCATAGCCAAAGCGCCAAAATAATATGGTAACAACCCGCCAATAAACAACCCAGCTAGAACTCTTGGGTCATTGATTAAAAATTGATAGGTGCTGGGAATACTATGAGTAAAATCAGCGAATAGCACTAAAGCGGCTAGAGCGGCTGAACCGATAGCATAGCCCTTAGTCACGGCTTTAGTCGTATTACCAACCGCGTCTAAGGGGTCGGTGACGGCGCGCACCGCGTCGCCCATTTCCGCCATTTCGGCGATACCGCCGGCGTTATCAGTAATCGGACCGTAAGAATCGATGGTAACAATAATGCCGGCCATAGATAACATGGCCATAACCGCGGTAGCTATACCGTAAAGTCCGGCCAAACTATAAGCGCTTAAAATAGCAGCCACAATTACTATTATCGGTAAAACCGTTGATTGCATGGAGACTGCCAAGCCGGCAATAATATTCGTGCCATGACCGGTTTTTGACGCTTCGGCAATAGATTTTACCGGCTGATATTTTGTTGAGGTATAATATTCAGTAATTACCACCATAGCCGCGGTAACCGCTAAACCGACGAGTGAAGCTAAATACAAACTCATGACGCTATAAGTTCCATTATCAGCCATTAACCATTTAGTTATTGGATAAAAAGCTATACCGGCTAAAACACCGGCCACAATTAAACCTTTATATAGAGCACCCATAATATTTTGGCTCTTGCCTAGTTTTATGAAAAAACTGCCGATGATTGAAGTAATAATAGAAACTGCGCCGATAACCAAAGGATAAAGCACGGCATTATCAAAACCAACAAAAAGTAGCGAGCCTAAAATCATGGTAGCGATACAAGTTACCACATAAGTTTCAAATAAATCCGCGGCCATACCCGCGCAGTCGCCAACATTATCACCAACATTATCGGCTATTACCGCCGGATTGCGCGGATCGTCTTCCGGAATACCGGCTTCAACTTTACCGACTAAATCAGCGCCCACATCCGCGGCCTTGGTAAAAATACCGCCGCCTAATCTCGCAAAAATTGAAATTAAAGAACCGCCGAACCCCAACCCGATTAAAGCGTGAGTGTCTTTAGTTATAAAATAAAATCCGGCCGTACCGAGTAAAGCAAGACCGACGACTAACATGCCGGTAACATTACCGCCTTGAACCGCCACTTTTAAAGCTTGAGCTAAACCGCCCCTGGCCGCTTCGGCCGTTCTAACGTTAGCGCGTACGGAAATATTCATACCGATATACCCGGTTAAAGCCGAAAGAGCCGCGCCGAGCAAAAATGCTAAAGCCATAGTCCAACCCAACTTAGGAATAAAACCAATAATTAAAAAAATTACAACCGCTACCGCCGCGATAGTTTTATACTGGCGATTTAAATAAGCTTTGGCTCCTTCCTGAATAGCCTTGGCAATAAACTGCATTTTTTCATTACCGGCCGGCAAGCGCAAAACAAGTTTGATTAAAATGATTCCATAAATAATGGCCAGCGCCGCGCTGCCAAGAATTAATAAAGTGATTAACATCATAAGTTTAAAAATTACTTATTAATTATTTAATTTATTCTTTTAATTTTTTAGTTTTTTTAACTTTCTTTTGAACTTTTTCTTCCGCCTTCTTTTCTCCTTCGGGCTTTTCAGTTTCAGTTTCAGCTGCTGCTTCTACTGGAGTTTCTTCTATTTTAACATCTTCCACTTTAGCTTTTTCGCCAACAATATCCAATTTACAACCGGTTAATCTAGCAGCCAACCTAACATTTTGCCCTTCACGGCCAATAGCTAAAGACAGCTGATCTTCGGCTACTTTTACCACAGCCTTCTTTTCTTCAGAATTAACTTCCACGCTTAAAATTTTAGCAGGGGATAAAGCATGCCCGATAAATTTAACTAAATCTTCGTCATATTCAATAATATCAATTTTTTCTCCGCCTAATTCACTAATAATTGTTTGGATTCTTGAACCTCTTTGTCCGACGCAAGAACCGATGGGGTCAACATTTTCGCTGGCAGAAAAAACCGCTACTTTAGAACGGCTGCCGGCTTCACGCGCCACAGCTTTTATTTCAACCAGTCCATTAGAAACTTCTGGTATTTCTAAATAAAAAACTTTCTTTAAAATTTCGTCTGAAGTGCGTGATAAAAGAATTTCCGGACCGCGAGGAGTAATGCTTACCTGTTTAACATAAACTTTTACCCGATCGCCGGGGCGGTATTTTTCATTCATAATTTGCTCTTCGGCCGGTAAAACGCCGACGGCTTTATCTAAATCCACCAAAACGATTCTACCTTCTCGTCTCTGCACCACTCCGGCTACGACTTCATGCTCTTTATTTTTAAACTCGCTAAAAATCATTTCGCGTTCAGCTTCTCTTAATTTTTGAATAATTACTTGTTTGGCGGTTTGCGCAGCCATACGGCCATAATCAGCCGGAATTTCTAATTTAGTTTTTATAACATCTCCAATTTTAGCCGTCTTTTTTATTAATTCGGCGTCTTTAATCTGAAGCTCGGTTTTAGGATTAAATTTTCTAACTTCTTCTTCTAACGCTTCTCGGTCTGCCATAATTTCAATCGCAGGCTCAACTTCAACTTTTCTATCTTTATTCTCTTTTTTATCTTTAATTTTTACTTCTTCTATCTCATTCTGCTCTATTTTAATTTCCTCTTCTTCGGGCATATCTTCAACTACGGTTTTAACGTCAAAAACTTTGGATTTGCCGGTTTCCGGATCAAATTCAACTTTAATATTTTGATTCTTTTCGCCAAAATCCTTGCGATAAGCCGCGGCCAGGGCCGACTCAATCGTCTCAATGACGGCTTCATAGCTTAAATTCTTTTCTTCACAAATTTGTTTCATGGCGTTGGTTATGTCTGACATAATATTTTGTTTAGATTATAAGTAAAATAAAAGGCTAGTTTGAATTTAATCAACTAGCCTTAGTATCTATATAATAGCATTGCTTTATGTAAAAGTCAACCAATCTATTTTTTATTCGCCCAATACGCTTCTGCCTCGTCTTCCATTTTTTCCAATCTTGTATAATAATCACCAAATTCTTTTAAATGCGCCCAGGCAATTTTCCCAGTAGTAATTAAATCATCGCTGGTGACGTTAGTTTCATTATCATGCAAACCATGTTCTAGTTCCACATGAAGCCCACGTTTAAATTGTTCAAAATCTATTTTATTCCAATCAATTTTTAAATCATCACCAATTTTTTTTGCTTCTTCGGTTGTAAAAAATTTTTTATTGCTCATTTATTTATTATTTACCCGCTAATTGCCCGCAAGCGGCTTTAATATCTTGGCCGAAACGATAACGCTCGGTTGCTTCTATGCCCTGCTTATTTAAAGCCAATTTAAAATCTTTAATTCTTGGCATCGGCGACGGCTTAAATTCCTGCGTTGGATTATAAACGATTAAGTTAACAAAATATAAAGGCGGATCTATTCTTTTTAATAAAATCGCTAATTCTTGAGCCTGTTCTTTACTGTCATTAAATTTATCAATCATTAAATATTCAATCATTACCCGGCGGCCAGTTTGTTTTAAATAATTATTTAATTCTTCAATAATAACATCGAGCGAATATTTTTTATTAGCCGGAATAAGCTGCTCGCGCAAATCATTGTTGGGTGCGTGCAGGGAAATTGCTAAATTAATTTGCATGGGTTGGCTGGCTAATTTTTTAATACCGTTAGCTACGCCGATAGTCGAAATAGAAATATGGCGCGCGCCGATATTTAAACCGTCTTTGTCGTTCAAAATTTTAATCGCGTCCATGACATTCTCATAATTTAAAAATGGCTCACCCATACCCATAAAAACTACATTATTTATTTGCTTGCCTTCTTTTTTTAATAACCTGGCAAAATAAATCGCCTGCTCAACTATTTCCGCATCGGTTAAATTTCTCTTAAAACCCATTTTTCCGGTAGCGCAGAATAAACAGCCTAAAGCGCAACCGACCTGAGAAGATAAACAAACCGTATTGCGCCCGACGCCATGCTCGAGTAATACCGTTTCAATTTTTAAACCATCTTCGAGGCTGATTAAAGCTTTAATGGAATTTCCTTCCCGGCTAATTAGGGTTTCCGCTTCAATCTCTAGCGGACAATCTTGGTTTAATTTTTCACGCAAAACTAAAGGAAAATTTGTTGCTTGGTTCCAATCACTTATTAAATCAATAAAAATCGCCTGTCTAGCTTGTTTTAATCTAAACTTCGGTTCCTCGCTTAAAATGCTTTCCAATTTTTCTAAATTCATATATTGTTTTTTATTACTGCCCTGCCTGGGAAAATTATTTTTATCGCGCATATGAAATTGCAGCGATTTTTTACAAAAATTATTTTTATTAATTTTTGTAAAAAACGCCCAAATTTTATCTAAGCAGAAAAAATAATTTTCCTAGGCAGAGCAACTTTACGGCTGTAAAATATCATCGGTTCTGCCGTTTATAGATATAATCACATCTTTAATTGTAGAAAATTGTTTTAAAGTTTCGGTTATTTGCGCGCGAATAGCGCCAACGCGGCAAGATCCGCCCATGCCATTTTCCATAGTTTCATTAAAATCAACTTTAGCGACTCCGTCGGCAATAGTCAATTTTTGAATCACGACGCCAGAATTAATACTGGTGTAAAAACCTTGAAATTTTTCTTGCTCGCTTGGACCGGCTAAAAGCTGTTCTAGCGCCACCCTAGCGGCTGATACAGTTTTAACCACTCGACGGTCTACGAAAAAAACTTTAGTACAAGTAACTTCCGAGTCTAAATTGTTATTACTGAAAAATGCTCTAACGGTCATAATCTGATTTGGACTGATTAAAACCGGAATCTCTATTTTTTTATCGTTTTGCGCTAAACCCGAAGGATTATCATTTTTTAAAATTAACTTACCCGTAGTCGTAGCTACCGCCTCATAATTTATTTCCCCTTTAAACGAAACAAAATTCTCAGTCATCCAGTCGCTTTGCGCCTGCACGTAGCTTCGCCCTAATATTTTTCCCTGATCATCAATAAGCTCAACCGGAAAACTAGCTTCAAAAAACCAATTGCCTATAGCTTGCCCCTCTACGATTAAAGGACTGCTAATAGTTTCGCCGGAAAGAGGAGTAAAAACTTCAATTTCAGTTGGCATGGTAGTTGTAGCAACAAAACTATTATTTGGTTGACCGCAAGGCGTAGTTGGCATAGTCGCGATCGGCTTACCATGCTTAACCCAGCCGCCAGTTTGGCAAAGCCAAGTGTCTTCATCGCCGCTAAAAAATCTCAGGCCTAAAATTACTACAATAACCACTAGCGCAACGGCAATAAAAATTTTCCAAAATAAATCTACCTTGATATTAATTTTCATAAAATTATATTTTTTTATAACTAGTTATTTTTACGGCTTGCCGATATTTAAAGCTTGAAGGCGTTCTAAAGCCAGGATTACCTCGACGGCCGCCAACTTTTACGCGCGATGATGATTTCATAAATCTTTAAAAACTTTTTCAAAAAATATAATGAATCAAATAAAAATTTATAGCGGGCAAGGCCCTACGGCCATATAATTTTTATTTGATAGTTATTTATTTTCTTCTTCGTTTTTCCCAAAAAACCTGGTTAAATAAACAGTAATAATTACAACTACCACGGTCATAACAATGGCATAAATAAATTTAACCCAGACCGAATCTTTATCAACGGCAAAAAAACTTTTAATCAATGACTGAATAGCCTCGTTCCAGGCTAAGCCAGCGACTAAGCCGAAGGCTGTGATAATAAAACCTAAAGTTTTTTCTTTAACTTCACGAGAAATTTTTGAACTTTCTGTTTTAATTTTTTCAAAATGATTATTATTCTCCATACTTTTTATCTTTAAATAATTTTATAACAATAACAAAAATCAAAATTAAAAAAGTCAGCCAAAACAAACCTAAAGCGAACCCGGCGACAACATCACTAAAATAATGCACTCTTAAATAAATTCTTGAGAAACCCACCAATATTATTAAAAATATATTACTAAAAATAAATAAACCTTTTAGTAATTTATTTTTTATTTTTTTAGTAAATAAAAACATTACTAAAGAAAAAAATATTAGGGCCATTAAAGAATGCTGACTAGGAAAACTTAAACCGCTTTCGGAAACTAAGCCGCCGATAGGCCTTAAACGGCCGACTAATTGCTTAGAAATTGCTCCTAAAATTAAACCGCCGGCTGAACTCATAAAAATTAAAATCGCGTTATACCAATTTTTTTTGACAAAATAATAAGCGGCGGCAAGCAGCGCTACAATCAATAAGCTTTCCGGGCTTAAAACATTGGTTACAATAATCATTAACTTATTAAGCCACGGCTGCCAAACCGAAATTATATTTTGCGTTATCCAGAGATCAAGGCGATAAGTCGATTCTCTGTCAAAATAATCTTCAACCATCTTAGAAAAAATATAAATTGCTGTAGCATTTAAAACCAAATACAAACTATGTTTTTTAACAAAAACCTGCCTTCTTTTATTAAGCGTTCGATAAGCTAAAAATATTAAAACAATTAAAATTAAAGCGGTTAAAACTATCCGGCCAAAATATTTAGCCGCGCCTTCAAAGCCTTGACCAACAATATAACCTAAAAATACTGATAAAGTTGACCAACTAACGCCGCCGACAATAGAATAAAAAATAAATTTAGGAAATTTTATTTTGTAAATACCGGCTAAAAAAGCTGCTAATGCTCTGGTAAAAGGGCTGAAGCGCCCGACAATTAAAGCTTTACCTGCGTGTTCTGATACTAAATTTTTAGTTTTTTCATATTTTTTTTCATTTAAAAAAAAGTATTTGCCATAACGAATGACAAAATCATAACCATATTTTCGACCGATATAATAAGCTAATAAATCACCAAAAACTACGCCAAAAGCCGCCACAAAAATAACCGTTTCAAGCTTTAATACCCCAATCTTAGCTAAAAATCCGCCTAATATAATAATTGTATGCCCGGGAATAAATGTGCCTAAAATCGGCAAAGTTTCTGCTATGTACGCAAAAAATATAATAATATACCCCCAATGATCAAGTAGGGGTAAGGGCAAATTCAATAAAAAATCATTAATATTAAACATAAATATAATATAACACTTAAATCATTAAATGAAAAATTTTAAAAAATAACATCAAGTTGATGTTATTTTATTTTATTCCAGCTATAAAAATTTATTTTATTTGGCAAACCGTTTTTAAGGTCGCTATATCATCGGCCGTAATTTTTTCATTACCACTCTCGTTTAATCTATACATAATCGCTTTAGAATTATCAAGATGATCAATCCCTAAAGCATGGCCAAACTCATGCGCTAAAACCCTAATTAGCAGTTCTTGACTATCAAACTGGTAGATATTAATTCTCTCTCCCGCCTCATCTCGCACGTATTGGCCTTCTTGAAATTCGCCCGAAGTGCTAGCACCGATGGTGTTATAATCACTGACGTTTAAATTTAGCTCGCGAATCAATCTATTTATAACGCTGGCCATAGTGTTAATGCCATCAACCGTTTTATTAAGTACTGTTTGTTTTTGCTTAATTGACTCTACTAAACTATTTAAATCTTTTCTTTCTTGCTCTAAAACGGCGTATTCTTCTGCGTTTACTTTACCGCGCTTATTAGCCGCTTTAACCTCTTCTTCATAGTTAACTTTTTGTTCATCGTAATACTTAACTATATTATCAAGTTCAATTTTTTGCGCGTTATAATTTTTTTCAAAAACATTATATTTATTTTTTAAAGTTTCATAAGTAGCTTGGTCATTATTAATATTAATGCCTAGAGATTTTAACTTATCCGTAGCTTCTTGGCGCGAGTCATAAATTAAATTAATTTTTAAAGCGCCACCAGGAGCATAGCTGAATAATTTCTTATTTATGGGCGTTTGCCAGATTTGCGCCGCCTGATCTACGGCTTTTAAAAAATCTTCTTGATTTAAACCGAATCTAGAATCAAAATCACCGATTGAATATTCAAGCGGCTTATCGCAAGGGTTAATTATTTTTGTTAAATTTTTTTGAGCCAGCTTTATGTCATCCTTAAAATAAAACACCAAACCAATAATTAAACCAGCTAAAAAAATTACTTGAATTATTTTATAAAATATTTTCATAATAAAAAATCCTGCTAATTAAAGTATAGCCCCGCGAGAAATTTTATTCAATTAATATTATTTATAGGAGCTAGTCTTATTGTATGGTATTATTAATAATAATTAACCCTAGCTGTATAAAAATATGCTCACTCATGAACAAAAAGTAACCAGGGTCGCCAAACAGTTAAAAGAACATAAAAGCACTAAACCAGTATCACTTAAAAAAAGAGCGGTTTCCCATGAAGTGCCTAAGCCTGAAGACAAGAGGCATTTGGACGAGAAAATAGATGTAGGCGACTTAAACGAGATTCTTCAAATTGATCAAGAAAAACAAATCTGCATCGCTGAGCCCGGCGTCACTTTTATTGATTTAGTAACGGCAACAATGAAATATAATTTGGTTCCAATTGTTGTACCGGAATTAAAAACAATTACCATTGGTGGAGCGGTCGCCGGCTGCTCCCTAGAATCAATGTCATATAAATACGGCGGATTTCACGATAATTGCCTGGAATATGAAATAATTACCGCTTTGGGCGACGTACTTATCTGCACCCCTGAAAACGAGAATAGCTTGCTATTTCAGATGGTACATGGCACCTTCGGAACGCTAGGAATTATTTCTAAACTAAAGTTCAAATTGACTCCGGCGAAACCATTTGTAAATGTAAAATATGAAAAATACGGCAATCTGGAAGATTATAAATCGGCTATATTTAAACATTTTCAAAATCAAGATGTTGATTTTATGGATGGCATTATCCACTCGCCGATAGAGTGCGTACTTAGCGTAGGAAATTTTGTTGATGAAGCTCCATACACGCATCGTTACGATTGGATAAAAATTTATTATCAAAGTACGGCCAAACGAAAAGAAGATTATCTAAAAACGCTAGATTACTTTTTCAGATACGACAAAGGAGTAACCAACGTAAATCCAAAAAACTTCTTGGGCCGGCTAATTTTCGGAAAATTTATGAATTCCACCAGAACTCTAAAAATAGTTAATAAATTCCGCCGATTTATCCCGCCAAGCATGATTCCTATAACCATTGACACTTTCATACCGTTTTCAAAATTCAGCGAATTTATGAAATGGTACGAAAAAGAAATAAATTATTTTCCGCTTTGGTGCGTGCCGTATAAAGCCAGATGCTATGAATGGATTTCTCCTGATTTTTATAATAAAACCAAAGATTCTCTTTTTCTAGACATCGCTATCTACGGAATGAAAAAAAAGGATAATAAAAACTACTATAAAATCATAGAAGATGAACTGCTAAAAATTGGCGGCATAAAAACATTAATTTCCGGTAATTATTATACCGAAGAGGATTTTTGGAAAACGTGGAATAAAGAAAATTATTATAAAGTTAAACTCATTACCGACCCAAACAATATTTTCCGCGATCTTTATACTATAACCTGCAAAACAATGAGGGGATTATAAAAATAAATATCATAAAATATTATTTATAACATCTATATATAAAAACTCGGTTATTTAAGCCGAGTTTTTTATTTATAAAATTATTCCTATTGCCATGACAAAAACAAAAATTAAACTTTCCCTAAATCCAAATCATCGTCAAATTTTATCTGTTTGACGAAATCGGGCATATGACTAACCATAATCATAGCGCCGGCGTATTCATTAATCGCTTTAGCGATTATGGGAAGATGACGAAAATTAATATGATTGGTCGGCTCATCTAAAATTAAAAGCCCGGGCTGCATAAGCACAAGGCGTGCGAAAGATAATAAGCCTTTTTGCCCTTCGGATAATTCGCTAACCCTATGGCCCATTAAATCACCGCCGATTAGAAAACCGGCCGCGACCGATCGCATAGTCTGGGTATCCGTACCTTCTATTAAAACGCTAGCAAGTGAATCAAAAACCGTTTGGCTAAAATCAAGGTTAGAAAAATCTTGGCTATAATAACCAACTCGCACTTTATCTAAAATTTTTGCCTGTTCATTTTTATTTGAAACCAACGAGCGCAAAAAGGTGCTTTTTCCGACTCCGTTCGGCCCGGTAACGAGCAAGTGAATTTTTTTACGGATAATTTTATTAACTTCTTTTATTATCGGCTCATGATTATGAATAACTTTTACGGCGTTAATTTTAACAATCTCGCCGACGATATCTTGCGCCGGGATAGTAAAATCTCTAATAGTTTTATCTTCCTGCCTAACATCAACCATATCTTCTTCAAGTTCGGCGGTTTCGTCTTTAAGTTTTTTTGCCAATTTGCGCATCTTACCGCCTTTATTGGCAAAAAAATTAACTTTTTCTTTACGGTCAATAATTAATTTTTTAAGCTGGGCATTTTTTCTTTGTTCACGTTCAACCCGTTTAGAAATTTCTTCAACCACCGAGTAATAATCGCCGACATAAGTTTCAACTTTATGGGTAAAAACATCAAGATATATAACGCCCTCGGTAAAACAATTTAAAAAATCAGCGTCATGTGAAATTACAATTACGGTTTTATCATACATAACTAAAAATTCAATTAAATGATCTATACCGGCCTGGTCAAGATTGTTAGTTGGTTCATCAAGCAGAAGAATATCCGGATTTTGAATTAAAGCAAAAGCCAATAAAAGTCTGGCCTGCTGTCCGCCGGAAAGATCACCGACGCGTCGATCGATTGGCGAAGCTAAATTAACCGCCTCCATAACTTTAGAAATTTTACTGGCTAAATTAGCCGGCACCATTTCAAAAGCTTTAGTAAAATACTCAATAACCGTTAAACTTAAATCTTCCTGCGACATAACTTGTCTAGCCGTAGCGATAGACGCGCCGTTAGTGATGGAAACTCGGCCGGACTTAGGCCGCAATTCACTCATAATTAAAGCAAATAACGAACTCTTACCCGCGCCGTTTTGTCCCATTAAAGTTATCTTTGCGCTTTTGCGCACGCTAAAACTAGCCTCTTCTAAAATAGGTTTTTCGTGTTGATATTCAAAAGTTACTTCGTCAAATCTTAAGATTACTTCTTCAGCCATAAAAAAATAAAAAGGCGTGAATTACGCCATTAATAATAACCATAACATATTATTCGAAAAAGTACAGAGTAAAATTAAAAAACCACGCTATCTCCGGCCGAAAAACCCGTACTCCAGCAAATTTGCAAATTATAACCGCCGGTCGGTCCGTCTAAATCCAATATTTCTCCGGCTAAAAATAAATTTTCATACAAACGAGAACGCATGGTTTTCGGATCAACTTCTTTAACGTCAACTCCGCCGGCCGTAATCATAGCTTTAGTAAAACCTTTCAGCTCTGTTATTTCTAAAGTAAATTCTTTAAGCGCGCGAACCAGCGCCAGGCGTTCGAGTTTAGTAACAGCACTAATTTTTTTTAATCCGTCAATTTCGGCTAACTTAATAATAACCGGCATTAATTTCGGCTGTATTAAACCGGCTAAATAATTTTTAAACATTTTATGAGGCGACTGATGAAAATCTTTTTGTAGCTTTTTTTCCAGCTCAACAGATTCAATTTCCGGCTTAAAATCAATTTTTATAAAAGTTGGCGCTGGCAGTATCAAGCCGATGCGCTCGCTTAAATCAATAATCGCCGGACCGCTTAGGCCATCGGCCGTAAAAATAATTTCTCCGCTAAGGCTAATAATTTTTTTCTTACTTTGAAAAACGCTTATCCCGATATTTTTTAAGCTTAGTCCTTCTAAATTTCTGACAATTTTTTCTTTTACAGTTATCGGGGTTAGGGCCGGCCTAAGCGTAATAATTTTATGGCCAAGATTTCTAAGCCACTCATAGCCATCGCCGGTTGAACCGGTTTCGGGGTAAGATTTACCGCCGGTTGAGATTATAAAATTATTGCCTAAAATTTCTTCGCCATTGGCTAAAATTATTTTAATAATTTTTTTATCTTTAGTAATAACCTTTTTAACTTCAGCTTTAAGCCTAACTTCAACACCGCTTTTTTTTAAATATTTTATTAGCGCCTGTTTTACGTCACTAGCTTTATCGCTTAACGGAAAAACGCAACCGTTATTTTCTTCTTTGGTAGCTATGCTTAAATTAGTAAAAAAACTTATAACATCAAAAACGCCAAATTTATTAAAAGCGGAAAATAAAAATTTTGAGTTTTTACCATAAACGCCGATAGTCTCTTTTTTATCAGCCAGCATATTAGTAAAATTACACCGGCCGCCGCCGGTAGCTAAAAGTTTAAGCCCGAGACTATTATTTTTTTCAAGTAAAAGTACGTACGCTCCTCGTTCGCCCGCGCGAGCAGCCGCCATCATGCCGGCCGGTCCGCCGCCGATTACTATTACATCATAAACCATAAATATTTATTATTTTTTCTCCCAAAATCTTTCGATATAAACTTTGCGCCAACCAAAACTGCCAAAAAAGAACCCGACGACCGCGCCCAGTATAAAAAATCCGGCCTGAAGCGTCGGCGACAAAGCATAGCCGCCATCAAAATATACTGTTTGAC
>JBAXOH010000007.1:0-16137 GCA_037133335.1 bacterium | reverse complement strand
AAACTTTCTCTTTCATTTTCCATATTTTTGGATTATTAATTAATAATAAAAAAACTCCTTCCCGAAAAAGGAAAGAGCTTTTATTTTTTGGAAATAAAAAATCGACCTTTATCTTTCCCTCTCGGGCTAGAATTAGCACCTTTTGGATGGATTACTCCAAGGTTGCTGGCAGGTCGTCGGGCTAGATCCCTCGCTGCACTCTTGATAACTGACTATTCAATTGTAATTATAGTATAGCAAAAATATTAGAAAATACAAGAGAGCCCCTTTTTAGGGGCTCTCGGGTCTGCCTATAATAAGTTTTAGATGCGGAGAGTTATCAACGGTATCCGAAATGGAAATAATTATTAGCTGTTTAATTTTATATTATCTATAAAATAACCATAATCATGTCTTGATTTATTGATTCCAATATCTTTAGCTTTTTCGCGTTTAGCTTTGTCTTTGTAAATTTCTTCCCCATTTATCACAACGGAAACTATCAAATCTTTACCAAATTGTTCAAATAAAGTTTTTTCAAAGAGAAATAGTCTTTCCGCTAATGTAATACTTTTATTTTTATTTAAAAACGCAATTGGTTCGTAAGTCGATAGCACTTCTTCATCATTATCATCAGAATAAGTATTTATAACTACTTTTATTTTTTCTCCGCTTAAAATATTGTTTTTGTATTCAATGATCATATATCCATAACTGTGTTCATGTTTTTCATGAATCGTAAAACCCATTTTTTCCCAAAATCCTACTGATGTTTCTGGCTTGCATTGAATTTTTATTACATCAATTTTATTTTTAATTGCTTTGTTTAAAATATATTCAAAAAGTCTAGTACCAACACCAATTCCTTGAAAATCTTTATTGACATTTAAAATGCTAGGGCCATCAAAAGGGCCGGTAATAAACCCTACGGGAAAATTATTTATTATGTATACAAATAATTGATTTTTATAAAAATTATCTATAACAATATCTTTATTACTAAAAAATCCTTGACCTTCTTTTTCGTATTCTTTTCTCAACCATTGTTCAATTTTATTTAAGTCTATTTTTGCCGCTACTTTAATATTTTCTGTTTTAATTCCAGCTTGCTTGGTCATGATTTTAATATCTTATATAAACATTGTTTTATACTTGTCTCGTGCCTCGACAATATGGAAATTTTGAACATCCATAAAATTTTCCATATCTTCCTTTTCGCAAAATCATTTTTGATCCGCATTTAGGACAGGTCTTATCGCTTAAAATCGCGGGGTTATCTTTAATGTTATTACTTGCAGGCTTTTCAACCAAGGTATAACCCTTACAATGGCAGCAAAATCTTCCGTATCCAGTAATTAAATCTGGGTCTCTAAAATCCTTATATTCCCTTATTTCTTTACATTTCGGACATTCTTTCATCTCGCCATTTTGCAAACCCTCAATCGTTTCGTGAATATGGCTAATTACATTATTTTTAACAGCACCATTTTTTATCAAATTTCCAATTCGTTCATTGAGCGTTGAAATTGGATCATTACCAATATTAAATTTATTTATTCTTAAAAATTTATATCCATATCCCTCTAATACTTTTTGCCTATAAACATCTCCGTCGGTGTAATAATCCTGATAATTAAATTCATTTATCTCATCAATATCTTTAAAATGCTCTCTAAAACCGTCATATTCAATAATAATTTTATGTTCTTTATGGGTTTCATCTTTATAAACCAACAAGAAATCAATTTTATAATTTGGGTGATTATAAGTTTTGTCGAGCTGTTTTAAATACTTCCCAAGTTCAAATTGTGGAATAAATTCTATGCTGTTTTTATTTTTCTTCCAAAAATCAGTTTGATAAAACCAATTCATTACTTCTGGTTCCATTTTTGATTTTTTATCAGCTTCATTTATGCTATGCTCCTTTTTTGCTTCGCTGAGTATGAAAGAGTAATGCCTTAATGCTTCTCCAATTGAACCATTATATTTTTCAAGCGGTTTGCTTAAAATAAAGTGCATTGTTTCTTTGGCACGACTTAAGCCGACATTTAATCTTTGGGCTTTTATTTTTCCGTCTTCTTCAATATCGACATCATTTAAATTTTTAATAAATACGCCCCACAAATGATCATCTTCTTCTGTTGCGACCATTGAATAAAATATAATATCCCTTTCTTCACCTTGGCAGGTGTCAAAAGTCATAATTTTTAATTTTAACTTATCGTAATAATAATCCTTTTCAGGTAACTTGCTTATTAACTCAACAAGCAATTTTTGTTGATTTGTATGGGGCGTAATAATTCCAACACTTTGGTTGCTATCAATTTCCTTTAATTTTTTCAATTCGGAAATGATAAATTCTACCTCAAGACTATTTGTATTTTGTGCTAGTTCCTTTTTTCCGTCGTGTTCAACAAATGAAAACTTAATAACTTCATCAATAGCTTTTCCTCTAATTTTCATTACTTGTAAGCTATCTTGATAAAAATATTTATTTGAATAAGAGATAATCTCTTTATATCCTCTAAAATGTTTTAATAATTGGGCATTATAATTTGTTATATATTCAAAAAATTCCAGAATAGATGTTTTGATATTGAATTTTCCAAGTTTTACAAGTTTCGTTCCTTCATCGGAAATATTTTTAACAAAACAATCTCTAAGATTGTTCAAATATTCTCTGTTTGTATCTGTGCGAGCTTGGGCAGTTTTAACATTACTAAACTGTTTCTTGTCGCCAAGAATTAAAATCTTTTTTGCCCTCAATAAAGCTGGAAATGCTTGGGCAATGCTTACTTGAGAAGCTTCATCGATAATCACAAGATCAAAAATTTCTGGTTCAAGCGGTATATATTCTGCATAATCTCTTATCCCCGCTAATATACAAGGAAAGGCTTCTTTAAGTTTTAGAAATTCATCTTTTGGAAATCGTTGTTTCGTTCTGATTATATCTCTTAGTGCTTTGGCGGTCGCTCTATTGTTTTCATAAAAATCAATCAATCGTCCGTCCAAAATAAATGTCATCTGTGCGGTAACAAGTGCCTCAATATTTTTCTTTTGACCCTCATAATTTAGCGTTGGAATATCATTAAAATCTTTCTCAATTTTTTGCTTTAAATTTATAAATCTGATCAACCTATTGAAATCAAGGTCTGAAATTTTAACCAATTCATTAACACAAAAAGTTTTGAAAGATGCCAAATTGATCTTGAGCTTCTTTGTTGTGTTTGGATATTTTCCTAGGTTTGTATTTAAAAATTTCAAATCATCACCAATTTGCGTTAAATTATTTAACACGCTCAAAAGAGCATCATCTTTTATTGTTTGATGAATAAATTTTAAGTAATCAAAGTTTATTTGATATTTTTCATCTAATTTGTTTTTTAGTTCTAACGCAAATTGATAAATGCCATAAATAACTTTGATTTCATCTAAGTTTTTGTGTGGTTCAATTTGACTGGTGAGATTAAAATATTTTATAAATTCTTTATCTAAATTTTCTAATTTTTCCTTCTTGAATAAATAGCCAAGAAGCCAATTTTTCTCTTTCTCATAATCTGAAATAAAATTACTCAGTTTTTCTAAAGACGAATCGTCAAAATCTACAAATTTTAATAATTTGTCTATTTCACTTCCGTAAGTCTCTTTAATTTTAGCAACAGAGGATGAAAGAAAGCTTAACAACCATAAATATTTTTGAAAATTAGCTATGTCATTAAAGTCATTGATTGAAAAATTGAGCAACTCAAAAAGATAAGATTCTTTCTCCCTTTCTTCTTTATTAATGATAAATTTATCTCTTAAAGACAAAAATATTTTTCTAAATTCCTCAAGCTCAATAGCAGATTCTGCTTGGTCTAATGCTTCGTCAATATCAATAGGAAAATCTTTGCCTGAATAAAATGATTCTAGATCAAAAAGTTCATGAATTTCTTTCAAATCAATTTCTTCATATGCCAAAATTTCGGCTTGCAAATCTTCTTTTAATGTATTGCCTGATTTTTCAATATCGCTTTCAAGTGTGCCATAATCTTTTTTAACAGCTCTATGGTGTGTCTTGATATTTTCAACAGATGTTGTGGCTAAAATCTGGCTATAAGTACTTCCTGTCTTTCCAAGTCGTAAAATTGGGTTTTGAAAATTTTTATCAAGCCGAACCTTGTTCATTGTTTCGGTAATCTTGTCTTCTACTACATCAAGAGCTTCCTTTTTATCGGACAAAACTAAAACTGATTGATTGTTTAAAATAAAATCAAAAACAATTGCGGTTATTGTATGACTTTTACCTGTTCCGGGTGGTCCCTCAACAATTATGTATTTGCAATCATCTTTTCTAATAGCTGACAATATTTGTAATTGCTCGCTATTTAACGGAATTGGACTATTAAAGACCAGCCGATCGCTTGTCTCAGTATCATCCCATTCTTCTTCAACGCTAGGATTAAAGGGTTGCGGATTTTTATAGATAAAATCATCAATCAATTTATTGAAAGCTTCTGCTAAAACATTATCCCCCGCAGTAAGAAGCTTTAATATTTCTTCGTAATCATTAACCAATGCTTCATCTGATTTATCAAATAATGCCAGATAACAAGTATTTGAAGCCCTAACAAGAAAGCTTTTAGCAACCTGATTTTCTGAATTGTTTAAATCAATATTTTTATCAAGTTCAAATAAATTAGTTATCTCACTTAATATTTCACTAATTACATTTCTGAAATCGTCTTGATGTTGCGCTAAATAAATAATTCTTTCGGATATTGATTTTAAGTTCCCTTTTTTGCCTTTTTCTTGATTATATTCTTGAGTTATATATTCAAGCGCTTTTTTATTTATATATACCTGAGAATCAAATTCAATGGTTAATGAATCATTTTGTTTTTCAATTCCAAATGGAATATAAAAAATTGGAAACTTGGCGTTATTGAAAGTTATATCGCAAAAATAAAAATAAAATTCCTGCTTATCTAAAATCGTCCTGTTTCTTTCCATTTCATATACTTCTGCAAACAAATCTCCAACCTGAAAGCCGTCAAAAAACGAATGAATATTTGATTTAATATTTTGAAACTCAAAAACTTCCTTCAATTGTTTTGCGATATCAACTTTTTCTTTTGCTAAAATCAGTTTTAAAATTTCCGAAATTTTATTTTCCAACAAAGTAACAAGAACGGCAGACAATTCCTCTTCCATAAGATAGATATTGTTTTCATCTCCTAGGTTCAAATTTTCTAACGGCTTTTCAAGGTTACTGACGAAAGGTATTACAAGCTCAGTTTTTATCACCCTTGCTGTAGCTTCGAGAGAAAACGTGATGGCTTGATCATATTCTTTCAAGTGAAGCGCGGCAGATTTTTCTATTTCATTTGCTATAAGTTCAATAATTTTAGTAATTTGTTTGCTGGTTATTTTCTCGGTTTGTAACTTAACTAAATCCAAAAGATTTTTTGGAATATTGGTTGTATAAACGCCTTTTTGAATTTTATTGAGAGTATTTTTATCAAAAGCGTGGTTGATAGCTTTCCACGCAAGATTATAAAAAAGAGGATATTTATTAAGATTCAATCCAGTAAGTAAATTATTACTACTTCTAAATTGAATACTCCTTTTTGGATTCTTTCTTTTATGAAAATCTGTTTCCAAAAAATCCATAAAATACTTGGCGACTTCTTTTATAAACGCTAAGCCGTTGTTGCCATTGTCTTTTTTTATCAATTTAGTTTCGACCATAAAAAATCTAAATAAATAAAGAGAGTAATTATATACTCCAAATCTACCACGAAACCACCGATTATTCAACCAACCGTTAAAGTACAACTACTAAAATATTTCCCATAAAGTATGGGCACAACCTTTTTATTATTAACAATAGACTATTAACTATATATTGTCATATATTAGCAAAAAATTTGACAAAAAATATTATATCGTTTAATATTATTAAATAGCATAAACTCTAACCAAAACTTATAACGAAAGACTAAATTTTTAAGGCAATTTAAAAATCAACAACGGCATGATAACAAAAAAAGTAAAAATTTTAACCACACAAAAATGAAATTGAGTAACTAACTCTAAATATTTTTTTTATATAAGATGACAACCTATCTCAAGGAGAGGGGTTGTTTTTAGTTTGTTTAACTAATAAACTAATCAGCAATTTCTGGAGATCCGCCAGAAATTCTAAAAGTAATAAGTACTTTAAATATTTGACGCTCTCTGGAAACTGCGATAAGGCTGATGAGATCAAAAAATTGGAATGATTAAAAAATAATCATTCCCCTCTGAGGACATTGAGGAAGGCCTCTGATTGGCCTTCCTCAAACCTCGAGTCTAATTTAATAAAATTTTTAATTTTATGAATGAAAATATAAAAAAACAAGTTTGGCAGAAAATAGGTAATAAGATGCAAATAATCACAAAAAATTACCGAGAATTATCACATTTGCTGTATGGCCTACCTCTTGAAACATATTATGAAAAAGAATTTAATATTGCTTATAAATCTTGGGTAACAGCGCAAATGTATATATGCAAAACTTTTCGTAAAGATTTCTATGAATACCCTACCAGAGATGACCTCTATACTTTTTATTGTAGCAATGAGGATAAAAATATTTAAATATGAAAAACATTAATATCAAAGAAAAAATAAAAAAATATTTTGCTGGTAAGGATTGGCCATTTATTGACGACGGGATAAACTTAATAGCTAGGTGTGTGAAGTGTAAAAAGGAGGACAGCCTACTATTCGACTTCGAAACTTGAGAATATACTTGCAAAAATGATAACTGTAAAGAGACTGGTGATATCAATAATTATTTACCAGAAGAAATATATGGCGACGCTTTAGATGGAGACTACGAGGAAGATGGTTTGATAATTACCACTTGTCAGGAGCTACTCGATTACGAAGTCCAGCCGGAATTTTTTGTTATTAGCCCCTTGGTTCCAAAAGAAGCATTAACTTCAATCATGGCCGACAGTTGAAAAGGTAAAAGCCTTTTTGCTCTTATCCTGGCTTATCATATTGCAGCAGGCTTACCCTTGTTTGATAAATATCAAGTTGAGCAAGGAAGAGTTCTCGTCATTGACCAGGAGATGAATCGCAACGAAATATGCACGAGATTTAAAAAACTGATTGATAAAAATCTTCCGGTCGATTATGTAATTGATCAAAAGTTCTTAATAACAGACGAAGATAATTTAGATAATTTAAAATCAGTAATAATAAAAGGCGGATATAATGTCGTTATTTTTGACACTTTTACTGAAATCCATAACATGGTAGAAAACGAATCTTGACCGATGAAGGAGGTTAACAATAATCTTCTAAAATTAATAAGATCGACAAAAGTTTCAATTATCACTTTACATCACACAAAAAAGCCTAAGCCGCATGAAAAACTAACCCAGTTAAGCAGCCGTTGATCTACCGAAATCGTAGCCAAACTTTCATCTTTAATGGTTTTAGAGAGTAAGAGCTACAAAGATGAATTAGGTAATAGAATATTGGAAATAATAATTAGCCAAGAAAAAGCCAGAAGTTCTTCAAGATTAGACGGAAAAATATCATTTAAAATTATTAATGATCCGTTTGAAAATAAAATAAAATGGGAATTTCTCGGTGAGGTTGAAGAAAAAGCTAAAAAAGTAGAAGAAGCTAAAATTTATATTATAGAAACTTTACAAACCGAGCCAGGCGCAACCGTTAAAGATTTAGAGGATAAATCAAAAATTGGAGAAAGTAATATTAGAATCGCACTTAAAGAATTAGTTTCAGAAAATAAAATTGATGTCGGCCAGCAAGGTAGAGCGAAATATTATTTTTTAAAGAATTCTTAACTTGTTACTTGTTAATATACCTATATAGGTTAACAAATTAACAAGAAGATTACCCTTGGTTTTTAGGTAAACCAAGGGGTAACCTAACTTCTTCTCGGCCGATTTAACAACATAAAAACGCATTTACCTAATATTAAACAAATTTGCTTATTAAAAATATATTAACAAGCAAATAACAAATAATAAGATAAATAAATTATGGGGCACCCCCATTAGCTAACAAATAAAATTATGCAGTGTATCCACATTAAAAAAGATTGAAGTCAATGCGAGGCCAATGCCGTAAATAACAGTGAGCTCTGCTTCTTCCATGATCCGAGTATAGATCCCGAAGAAAAAAAGCTAGCTCGAGTTAACGGCGGCAAAGCAAATAAAATTATATTAAAACAGCCTCTGCCTGTTTTGGCAATTAATGAAACTAAGGACGTAATTTTTCTACTCACGGATACAATAAATCGCGTGCGCTCTTGAGAGATCGACATCCGGCTAGCTAATTGCCTAGGAGTGCTTGCCGGAACGCTAACAAAAGTTTTTGAAATGAGCCAAATTTCTGATCGGGTAGAGGTTGTGGAGCAAAAAATTTTAGAGAAAAAAACTACAAATTATAATTAAACAAAAATATGATTACTAAACAAAAAATTAAACACTTAGAAAAATCGGTTGGAAATTTAAGGGGCCAACAAATTTTCGTCTGTACTAAAAAATATCACGATAAAGAAATCTATAAGTACAACGGAAAAACCTACTTTAACCTGGACAATATAAAGAAAGACATCAATTTTAACCCGAATGATATCTTAGTTATAGTCGGATGCGGCATAGCAGATGATGACTATTAAAGCCACACGACCGAAGTCGTACTTGAAAGCTAATAATTAAATTAAACAAAATGATTAACTTATGAAAATTTAAAGAAATTTGAGGTGAAGAATTAAGGGGTTTAACCGACCAGGAAATAGAGGAAATTCGAGACGCCCAATACAAAATAGTGGATCTGGCTTTTGAGTTTTGGCAACAAAAAAAGCTCTTTTCAAAAAGCTAAATTTGTGCTATTATATTAATGAACCCAACTAAATACGCACAGAACTTTTATTTTGCCAAAATAGCTTTTATTGTGGCGAGAAAAAGGGAGCGGCGTTGCTTCTAACGAGTTTTGTGCTTGTTGGGTTCAAAGCGACTAACCGCTCTCTTTTTTATAAATAAAACAAACTATATGATGCAAATCACAAAAAACAAAAAAGCGATTATTTATTATCGCGTATCGACAGAAGACCAAGCTCAGTTTGGAGTTAGCTTAGAGCAACAAAAAAATAACTGCTTAAGCTATGCCGAAAGGGAAGGTTGGGAGGTTGTTAAAATTTTTCACGACGACGGAGTTTCCGCCAAAACCGTTGAAAGGCCGAGCCTTCAAGCAATGCTTCAATATTGTAATAAAAATTATAAACAAATTGATTATTTAATTATATACAAGGTAGACAGACTATCTAGAAATGTTAATGACTATTCTAGTATTCTTTTTATGCTTAATAAATTAAATATTAAACTCGTTTCAACCACTGAGGCGATTGATGACACCCCAATAGGAAAATTTGTCGGCAATATTATGGCCGCCAACGCTCAAATGGACAACGAAATAAAAGGCCAGCGAGTATCGGCGTGTATGATGGAAAGGGTTAAACAGGGTATTTGGTGCTGGAAAGCTCCTTTTGGCTATAAAAACTCCCGAAATGAACTTAACAAAAAGGTAATTACCGTTGACGAAAAAAGAGCGGAATTAATAAAATTAATTTTTAACAAATTTTCTAACGGCCTTTATACTCTTGAAGATTTAAGAAAAATAACAAATGACGACGGGTTAAAAACCTGGAAAGGTAAACCAATATCTTCCCAATCTATAAATAAAATAATTAAAAACAAATTTTATATTGGAATAATGACTGTTGGCTTAGTTGAATACGAAGGCACACACGAAAAACTTATAAACGAAGAATTATTTTATAAATGCCAAGCGGTTTTAAATAAACGACATAGAGCAGACAATATTTCGGTAAGCCGAAAAAGCGAAGATTTTCCTTTAAGGCATTTCGTTATTTGCGCCTTTTGCGGACGACCGATGACTGCTTATTACTCTACCGGCAAAATGGGCGGTAAGTATCCATACTATCGGTGCTATAATCGTGATTGCCAGTCAAAAAAATCTATTGCCAAAAAACAGTTAGAGGGAGATTTTATTAAATACTTAGAGAGTATAATTCCCAAAGATAAATTTTTAAAAACCCTTAAAGCAACTATCCTTGATATTTGGGAAAATAAATATAAAGAGATAAACTTAAACAGCAAAAAAACCCAAGAGCAAATAAATAACTTAAAAGAGGAAAAAATAAGGTTGATTGATATGAAGAAAAAAGAATTACTCCCTGACGAAGACTTTAAAGAGGCCTTTGAAAAAATCAATAATGAGATAACAGCCAAGCAGGCCAAGTTAAGCGAGACCAGACTGGAAGAATTTGATATTGATGAGGCAATTGATTTTGTTTTTGATCTTATAAAGACAATCCCTGAGCGTTGGAATGAGGCTACTTATGATCAAAAAATAAAAATACAGAGTTTGGTTTTTGCAGAAAACCCAACTTATGACTATAAAATATTTCAAACCCCAAAACTTTGCCCAATCTTAGAAATAAAACAGGAACTGGCTTGCGCCAGTTCCACATTAGTAGCCCCACGGGGAATCGAACCCCGATTCTCAGCTTGAAAAGCTGGTGTCCTAACCATTAGACGATGGGGCCATAAACAATCTTTAACTAAAAAAGCCCTATGTCGGACTAAAAAAATTATAATCTAAAAAAATAATTTAGTCAATCATTTTTCCTAAATAAAAAAGCGAGACTTTTAAGCCCTGCTTTTTTAAATTACCAAATTTATTTTTTATCTTCTTCTTTTTTACCGCCGGACCAACCACAGCAGCCATCGCCGCATTTTTTCTTCCTCATCATATGCAGTCCGGCCAGAATCAAAACCACCGGCCAAATCACCGACCAATTTAACCAAGGAATAAGGTTTAAATTTTCTAGTAAAAAAATTAAACCGATAACAATTAATACTGATGGCATCATCATAAAATTTTTATTATAAATTAATAACTTACTTATTTAAATCACCAGGGGTTCGGGGGTTGGAGTTGGCGCCAAGGCGAGAGTATCGAAGAATAATCAGCGTGATAGCCAATCGGAAACCCCCGAGACTTTTTGCTTACTTTTTAGTCATAAAAAGTAAGTCCTAGCGAAGCGTCACGAATGAAAATCTGAGAAAAAAGTATACGATAATATTTAAATGAGTCCGGGAATAAAATAAATTACTTTATTATATTCGCATTAATCTATTTTATTACCGGCAAACCTCCAAACTTTTCTTTTTTGATGCTTTTATAAAGAAAATTTCTTTTAAGGGCCGGCCGGCCATTATGCTCAACAACATAATAAGCGAATCCTCTCATTTTTTTAACTAATTCATAATCCGCGTGGCCGGGGAAACTAACCGGATCCTTATCTCCAAAATTCACCGGGCTATCGTCGGCCGTAACTAAATATGTTTTTCCCGTATTAACTAAAAGGTGGCCGAATTTAACCGGCATAAATATTTTCTTCCCCTGCTTAACTTTAATCGCCTCAAATTCCGCTACTTCATCCGGAATCATCTCGCCCTTTTTATTCTCGGCTAACTTTTGAAGTAAAGCCACGCCCTGGCCGTAAACAACCCAATAATTTTCGCTTAATTTACCTACATGATAATGACCGTAAGTTTTAATATATTCTCCGGAAACCGTTCCCGGCTCCCAAACCGTAATATTTTTTTGCTCTACTCCGCCCCTAATCATATAATAATGAATCGCCGGACCGACGCCGGCCTGATTCAGTAAAACATCTTTCATTTTTTTATGGCTTCGCGAAGCATAATGCTTAGCAACGTTTTTAAAATCAATTTTCATCTTTGTTTATTTATAAATAAGATTTATACAACTAATTCTTATAATATATTCTATCATATTTTTTAAAGACCTTAAAGCCGTAAAAAACATCTATATTTAAATTATCAACCGAACTATTTATTTTATAAACTTAGTATTATTATTTTTGGGAGTTTTATACTTGATTTTTGCCTATATTTATGTTAAATTTTTACTGTCAGCTCAAGCTGGCTTTATTCATAATTCATATATATGTCCGGACATTCTAAATGGGCCACAACTAAAAGAGCTAAGGCCGTAGTGGACGCTAAAAAAGGCGCGATGTTTACTAAAATTGCCAAACTGATTACCATCGCGGCGCGCAAAGGCGGCGACCCGACGTCTAATTTTACTTTACGCATAGCGATTGATAAGGCTAAAACTATTAATATGCCTAAAGATAATATTGAACGTGCCATAAAACGCGGAACCGGCGAATCCGGTGACGTGCAAATTGAAGAATTAATTTATGAAGGCATCGGCCCGGCTAAAACACAATTTATTGTTAAATGCTTAACCGATAACAAAAACCGCACAGCCGCGGAAATCCGCCATTTATTTTCAAAACATGGCGGCGCTCTAGGAACGGTCATGTGGAATTTTTCTCCGCGCGGCATAATTATGATTGAGCAAGAAGAAATAAATAATAAAAAACTGACTGACGAAAATTTTGAATTGGAATTAATTGATGCCGGGGCAGAAGATATTAAGAGAGAAGACGAAGGCATGACTATTTACACCGCGCCAATAGATTTCCAAAAAACCAAACAATTTTTAGAAAGTAAAAACATTAAAACCGAATCGGCCGAAGTAGAGTATGCGGCTAAAGAACCGCTTAATTTAAACGACGAAAAAAAAATTCAAGTGGAAAAATTTATTGAAGAACTGGATAACGACGAAGATGTAAGTGATTATTATACTAACGCTAATTTATAAATTAAATGGCTAAAAAAATAATCCTCGGAATTGACCCGGGTATCGCCGATACTGGTTTTGGTATAATCGCTAATCATAATAACGAATTGACTTGTCTTGGCTATGGCTCTATAAAAACTTCGTCTAAGCTTGAGTTAGCCGATCGCTTAGAAATAATTAATTCAGAACTCTCTAAATTAATAAAAAAATTTAAACCTGATTTAATCGCTATTGAAGAATTATTTTTTTGTAATAACGCTAAAACCGCGCTAATCGTCGGCCAGGCCAGAGGAGTAGTGGTGTTAACGGCTAAATTAAATAAAATTAAAAGCGTGGAATTCACGCCGTATCAGGTTAAGCAGGCCGTCTCTACTTACGGCCATGCTAAAAAAGATCAGGTGCAAAGAATGGTTAAATTAATCTTAAACCTTAAAGAACTGCCCAGACCAGATGATGCGGCCGATGCCCTGGCTATCGCAATTTGCGCCATTAACAGCAAATAATTTAAACTTTCATGTCAAAACCGTTAAAAATAGTTTCTATTTCAGCCGAAGTCGCCCCGTTTTCTAAAACCGGCGGCTTGGCTGACGTGGCTAAAAGTTTGCCTAAAGCTCTAAAAAGATTGGGCCATGAAATAATTATTATTACTCCGCTTTACGGCCAAATAACCGATGTTAAGCAGCATAATTTAAAGTTAATTCAAGAAAATGTAAGCGTCTATTTAAATTCAGTCGATAAAATTCAAGTTAACTTTTGGCGGGGCTATTTAATGAAAAATCTGCCGGTTTATTTTATTGAAAATAAAAAATATTTCTCCGCCAGAAAAACCATTTATGGTTCGTCTCATGAAAACGCCCGCTTTTTAGCTTTTGATGTCGCTGCCTTAAAACTAGTCTCCTTTCTTAAATTTGAGGCCGACATCGTACATTGCCATGACTGGCATACCGGCCTTATCCCGTATTATTTAAAAACCGACTTTCAATATTCAAAAACTTTAAGCAAGGCAAAAACTATTTTTACTATTCATAATCTAATTTTTCAACTCGGCCATAGCTGGTGGGAAATATCCAATAAAAACAAAGATTACGGCCGTAGCCGGCTGCCCCATCTTGACGACCCGAAAATCGAAAACATAAATTTCGCCAAAAGGGCGATTCTTTCAGCCGATATTATAAATACGGTAAGCGAACAATACCGCGAAGAAATTTTAACAAAAAAATTCGGCCAGGACCTGCATCGTATCTTAGGCAACCGAGAGGATAAGCTTTATGGCATTATTAACGGTATTGACTATAAAACCTATAACCCGGATAACGACCAAGGTTTATTTAAAAATTACGATTACAAAAAAACCCACCGCAAAAAATTAAACAAAGAATATCTGCAAAAAAAAGTCGGCTTGCCGGTTGATCAGGAAGCGCCGATAATCGCTTTAACTTCAAGAGTAACCTTCCAAAAAGGCATGGACTTAGTTTTAGAAATAATTGAACCGCTGGTTAAACTGGACGTGCAGATTATAATTATGGGCGACGGCGATAAAAACTATATTACCGAGCTTAAAAAATATAATAAAAAATATCCGAAAAAAATCGTCTGGCTGTCTTTTGAAGAAAATCAAAAACTGGAAACTTTAATTTACGCCGGCGCCGATATTTTTCTCCTACCATCCCACCATGAACCTTGCGGCATAAATCAATTAATAGCCATGCGCTACGGCTGTATTCCGGTGGTTAGAAGAGTCGGAGGTTTATATGACACAGTAACTAATTTTAACCCTAAAACTAACCGCGGTACCGGTTTTAATTTCATCGGCTTTGATAAATATTCGCTCTTTGCCGCCATTGTTAGAGCCCTGGAAAATCGCCAATATGAAAATACTTGGCGGGAATTAATAGTCCGAGTAATGAAAGAATCAAACAGTTGGGAAATCCCGGCCAAAAAATATGTTTCCCTCTATAGAAAAGCTATGAAAGATAATAAATAATATGCCAGAACAAAAAAATAAAATAACTTGGATTAATTTGCTGCACTTTTATCAGCCGCCGACTACTGACAATGAAACTATTATTGAAGCAGCTGAAAAAAGTTACAAAAGAATAATCAGCGCTTTAAAGCGCAATCGGCAAATTAAATTTACCATTAATATAGCCGGCTGCCTTTTAGAAAGACTGGAAATTTTAGGTTATCGGGAATTAATCAACGACCTAAAAGAAATGCTCGCTAACGGGCAGATTGAATTAACCGGTTCGGCCGCCTTTCACCCTTTACTGGCCATGCTGCCGGATAAAGAAATTATTAGGCAAATTAAAATTAACGAAGAAATTTTAAAAAAATATTTCGGCAAAAAATTTAAAACCAAAGGCTTTTTTATCCCCGAGGCGGCCTACGGGGTCAAAGTCGCTAAAATAGTAAAAAAATTAGGTTATGGCTGGATTATGCTTGATGAAATCAGCGCCGATAGAAAATTAACCCCGCCTGATTTTTCAAATCTCTATATTGATAAAAATTCAGGCTTAAAAATTCTTTTTCGCCAAAGGCAAAATTCAAAAAAATACGCGCCGCAAGTAATTTTTAAATTAATAAAAAAATTACAAGCTAAAACGATTATTACGGCGACCGACGCCGAACTTTATGGTTTAAGGCATAAAGATTTTAGTTTTACTTTTGAAAAACTATTAAAGCGACCGGAAATTAAAACCTTAACGGCGAGCGAATACTTAGTCGGCTTAAAACGCCGAAAAAAAATCAGCCTGCGTCCTTCGTCTTGGGAATCGACCGAAAAAGAATTAAAAAATAACTTACCTTATTTTCTTTGGCACAATAAAAAAAATAAAATTCAAAATCTGCTTTGGGAATTAACCGGTGCGGCCATCATTAACACTAATAAATATCCTAAAGATGAAAATTATTTTTGGGCAAGGCAGCACCTAGATAAAGGCTTAGCCAGCTGCACTTTCTGGTGGGCCAGCGCCCATGATTTTAGGCTTTATGGACCGATTGCCTGGAGCCCCGACGAGATAGAAAAAGGCGCCAACGAATTAATTAAAAGCGTCCGCTCCCTAGCTAATTCAAGAACCAGGCCGGCTAAAATTAAGGCGGAAAAATTATACATAAGAATAAAACAACTAATTTGGCATAAACATTGGCATTATTATTGGAAAAAATAATTTTATGAATAAAATTTACCATTTGTTAGACGAAAAATTTATCTTGAATTTGTTTAAAAAAGAAATTTTGCCTAAATACCCCGAGTTTTCCGACATTGAGCAGATTAAAACTACTTTAATTAAAGACAATATTTGGGTTTCTACTTATCATGTAGTAATTGAATTTCAAACCACTTTTATCAATTTGGAAAAAAAATCGGAAACTTTGCCGATTTACTGTACGGC
>JBAXOH010000006.1:0-16151 GCA_037133335.1 bacterium | reverse complement strand
TAACGCCAATTCCAGTTTTTGCTGCTCATCGGCTTGCCTAACTATGGCCGGCACAGCGGCTAAACCTAAAATTTTGGCCGCCCTTAAACGCCTTTCACCGGCGATTAATTCATACCGGCCGTTTTTTTGCGTTACAATTAACGGCTGGATGATACCGTATTGCTTAATCGATTCGACTAATTCATTTAGCTGATGCTCATTAAAATTCTTGCGCGGCTGCATCGGATTAAGCCCGACCTGCTCCGGCTTTAGCTGTAAAACTCTACCTCTATCGGCTTCGCTCGCCACATTAATCACGGCGTCGCCAGAAGAGGTAGTAGCAACTTTATTAACTTTTTGCGGAATTAGAGAGGATAATCCTCTCCCTAAACTATTAGGCATATTATTATAAAATTATTATTAAATTTTTTAATATCTTCTCTCCAAATCAATTACTTCCCGTGCCAACTTTTCATACGCTCGACCGCCCTTGGACGTTGGATCATAATATAAAATAGAACGACCATAGCTCGGAGCTTCGGCTAATTTAACGCTCCTCGGGATAATGCTTCTAAAAACACGATTGGGAAAATATTGATAAAGCTCGTTCATAACCGAGCCGGATAAACGATTACGCTTATCAAACATAGTAATTACCGCGCCCATTATACCTAATTCCGGCTTTAAATTATTTTGCACTAAACCGATGGTTTCAAGTAACTGGCTTAAGCCTTCCAGGGCAAAATATTCGCTTTGAATCGGAATTAAAACTTCATCCGCGGCCACTAAACTATTAACCGTTAAAAGTCCGAGTGAAGGCGGTCCGTCGATGATAATATAATCATATTCTTCTTTTATTAAATTCAAAATTCGCGATAACCTAAATTCCCTATCTTCCATATTTACCAACTCTATGCCGGCGCCGGCTAAGGCAATCGTGGCCGGAGCAATTTTATAACCGTCTTGTAAAGTGTATTTTATGACTTCAAAAATCGGTTTTTGCCCGATTAAAGCTTCGTAAACGCCATGCTCTAAATTTTTATGATCAACGCCTAAACCCGAGGTAGCGTTAGCCTGCGGATCAATATCCACAAGTAAAACCTGCTTACCGAGATAAGCTAAATAAGCGCCCAAATTTAAAGCCGTGGTGGTTTTACCCACCCCGCCTTTTTGATTAACTATAGAAATTATTTTACCCATTTTGCAGTTTTATCATTACGAACTTAGCCCGTAACCAAAAAATTATTTTTTTGTTGCTTTCTTTATTATTATACCTCAATTAAGTTGCTTTGACAATTTTAATGATATAATTTATAATAAAATCGCTAGCAATTTCAGCTAGTTTTATTATTATAAGCCGCTGTGGTGAAACTGGTAGACGCGCACGACTCAAAATCGTGTGGGAGCAATCCCATGTCGGTTCGACTCCGACCAGCGGCACAAAGGAGCTAAACTAAAAGGAGGTTTGGCTTTTTATGTCCTTTAAAATTTAATGGATTGGTTGAAATAGTATAAAAATTCCAGACAAACAAATAAACCAAGAAAGGAGAAACATAATGATTGAAAAAACACTGATCATAATAAAACCCCATGCGGTAAGTCGCGGATTAGTTGGTGAAATTATTACCAGATTCGAAAAGAAAAATTTCACAATTCTTCACCTCAAAGCTTTCCGAGGCGACATCTCATTCTGGCAAAAATTTTATCCATCAGATGAACTTTGGCTTAAAAATGCAGGGACAAAAGCAATCAAAAGCAATTGGGAGGAAGGCATTAATCCAAAAGAAAGGCTGGGCACAGATGATCCGATTGAAGTTGGCCGTCTTATTAAGGGATGGCTTACCGGCGATATGAGCTCCGGAATGGTTGTGGCTTTTATCGTTGAAGGCAACGATGTTGAAAAAAAAGCTCGACTAATATGCGGGGCAACATTGCCCAATAAGGCTGATCCAGGTACTATTCGGTTCGACTTCAGTTCGGATACGCCCAGTATTGCCAACGATCAACGGCGTTCATTGCGCAATGTTGTACACTGCGCCGACCCCGAAGAGATGCGTGATGGTAAAAAAGCATTTGACTATGAAACTCAAATAATTTTTCCTGAAATATTTTTTAATTTAAAAGGGAGAAAAAAATGAGTGACATACTTAATGAGTTGCTGAACGTCGGCTTAACAAAGGCTATCGGTTATTTGCCAATTGAAGCCATAGAAAAAAACGGCTCGAGCTATTTGGAGATTATGATAAAATTAAAAAAGAAGGGTATCAAAACAAGATATTTTAAAGAAGAAGAATGCAACACCGAAAGCGGAGCACTTTTTGCTTTTGATAATGATGCTCTTGTCAAAATACTCCAAGAGAATCAAGAGGCTATTTTACAAGCTGGCTGGCCGATTGAAGCGGATAATTTTATAAATTATCTTATAAAAAATACCGCGCCGCGAGGAACAACGATATTTTCCATTATAGAAAAAGCTTATGGAAAATAAATAAGACCTATGATTTAAAAATCTAGGTCTTTTTTTTATTTTAAATTTTTATTTTAATTTTCTGCCGCTTCTCTTTTTTCTTCCTTGCTTTTAAAAATATCTTTAATAAAAACCGATAAGGCGGTAGTCACAGGTATCGAAAGTATGGCGCCGATAAAACCGGCTAATTTAAAACCGGCCAAAATGGCTAGAATGCTAATAATTGGGCTTAGACCAACGGCTTTTTGCATAATTTTAGGCTGGAGAAAATTACCCTCAATAAAATGGACTATATAAAATAAAATAACAGCTAAAAAAGCCAATAAAGGCGACTGAGTAAAGGCGAGAAATATAGCCGGTAGAGCCCCGAGAATCGCCCCCATGTAAGGTATGAAAGAAAAAAAACCGACTAAAAGCGCTAAAACCAAAGCATAGTTAACTCCCAAGATTAAAAGACCCACATAAGACATAACCGCTAAAGACAAAGATACAATTAATTGACCCCTTAGCCAATGGCCCATTTTAAATTGTATCCGGTTGATTAGATGCATAATATAAGTTTGATGTTTTTCCGGAGCTAGCGACCAAACCAATTTTTTTATGGCACTTTCTTCAACCACCATATAAAAAGTCAAAACTAAAATCAAAACAAAAGAAAAAATCCCGCCAAAAATATTAAACAAAGTTAAAAAAACTCCGGAAGCCGTATTTTGTAAATACCCGGTAAAAATATCGAGAGAACTCTTAGTGTTATCCAGCAAACCGTACTTTAACGAATAATCCTTTAGTAGACTAAACTTCGAAGATAGTGATTCAAAATAACTCGGAGAATTATTTGAAATACCGTTAATTTCATTAATAATCGGCGGCAATATTAAATATAAAGTCATGACTAAAAAAGCAAGCAGCACAAAATACAGCATTAAAACGCTGACTGAACGAGGAACTTTCCTTTTCTTAAGCTTATCAACCCAAGGATCTAGGGCGCTCGAAAATACCAGCGAAACGAAAAATAAAATTAAAATATCGCTAATCAAATATATAAAATATAACAAAATAAAAATAGCAATAGTTTTAATTATTGTCCCGCTGGTAATATTTATATTAATCGGTTGTTTATTAAGTTCCATATAACTATTATAAAACATTGCCAAAATTAGAGCAAACTATAAAAAAGCAGGATAACCAGTTAGACTATCCTGCTTTACATTATAAATTTTTTTATAAGACTACATTCCCATCATTGACGGATCCATTCCGCCCATGCCACCGGGCATACCGCCGCCGCCATGTCCGCAATCTTTCTTTTCCGGCTTATCGGCAATTACCGCTTCAGTAGTCAAAAACATTATCGCCGCGCTGGCCGCGTGCTCTAAGGCCGAACGCACAACTTTAGTCGGGTCAACGATGCCGGCCGTAAACATGTCTTCAAATTTATCCGTCATAGCGTTATAACCTAAATTTTTATTGCCGGCTTTATATTCTTTCATGATGTTATATAACACTAAAGATCCGTCTTTACCGGCATTAGCCGCAATTTGTTTAATCGGTTCTAGAATCGCCGTATCTACTAATCTTGCTCCAGGCGTATCTTCTTTTTTATCAGTTAACTCGTTAAAAGCATTACCGGCCTGTGCTAAGGCTAAACCGCCTCCGGCTACTACCCCCTCGGCTATGGCCGCGCGAGTCGCGTTTAAAGCATCTTCAATGCGGTCTTTCTTTTCTTTCATTTCAGTTTCCGTAGCCGCGCCAACTTTTATGACGGCTACGCCGCCGGATAATTTCGCTAAACGTTCTTGCAATTTTTCTTTATCATAATCCGAGTCAGTCACGGTAATTTCTTTTCTAATAGCGGCTACGCGATTTTTAATGGCTTCGGCTGCCCCCTTACCCTCAACGATAACCGTATCTTCTTTAGAAGCCAAAACTTTTCGCGCGCTGCCTAAATCAGCGATTTCCGCTTTTTCCAATTTTAAGCCGACTTCTTCAGTAATAAATTTACCGCCGGTTAAAATCGCGATATCTTCGAGCATGGCTTTCCGGCGATCGCCGAAACCGGGCGCTTTAATGCCTAAAACATTAAAGGTGCCGCGCAATTTATTAACTACGAATGTGGCTAAAGCCTCGCCCTCAATTTCATCAGCGATAATCACTAAATCTTTTTTGCCTGACTGCGCCATTTTTTCTAGTAACGGCAATATTTCTTGAATCGAGGCAATTTTTTTATCGGTAATTAAAATGCTGGGTTCATTAAATTCTGCCTTCATTGATTCCGTGTTGGTAATCATATAAGGCGAAACATAGCCTTTATCAAACTGCATGCCTTCAACAACTTCTTTAATTACGCCGAAAGATTGGCCTTCCTCAACTGTGATGACGCCGTCTTTACCAACCGCTTCCATGGCCTCGGCGATAATCATACCAATTTCTTTGTCGTTAGCGCTAATAGAAGCAACTTGGGCGATTTCTTCTTTAGTATTGATGGTTTTACTCATCTTTTTTAAATTGGCTACAACCATAGCTACTTTATCTTCAATGCCTTTTCTTAAATCAATTGGACTAATGCCGCTAGACACCATTTTTAAACCTTCGGTAATCATGGCTTGAGCTAAAATCGTGGCCGTAGTCGTGCCGTCCCCGGCCACATCATTGGTTTTTGAAGCCACTTCTTTAACTAGCGATGCACCAATATTTTCAAACTTATCTTCAAGCTCTATTTCTTTGGCCACGGTCACGCCATCCTTAGTAATGGTCGGCCCGCCATAACTTTTTTCTATAACTACATTCCGGCCTTTAGGTCCGAGCGTAACTTTCACCGCGTTAGCTAGTTGATCAACACCTCTTTTTAAAGCACCTCTGGCCTTTTCATCATAAATAATTTGTTTTGCCATAGTATTAATAAAATTAAAAATTAATTATTCTAAAATTCCTAAAATATCGTTTTCACTGATTATTAAATATTCAATTCCGTCAACTTTTATTTCATCAGGAGAATATTTTTTAAACATAACTTTATCCCCAACTTTAATACTCATAATCGCTCTTTGGCCATTATCCAATAATTTTCCATCGCCCACGGCGACGACTTCGCCTTTCTCCGGCTTTTCTTTATCTATGGTATCAGGCAAAACTATGCCCGATTTAGTAACTTCATTTTCAGTTATCGGTTTAACGACAACATGATCATACAAAGGTTTTAATTTCATATTAGTTTGTTAATTAATAAATTTAGATTTTAGCACTTGCGTAGCTAGAGTGCTAATCTGTTATTGTATTTTAACCGTAGATTTTGCCCTTGTCAAGTATCGACAATTTTAGCTTATTTTAAATAAAAAAAGACCGCTTTGCGAAAAACACAAAGCGGTATATGGCGGCTAGAACATAAAGCAATTATGGTATTATGGCCAAGCCAGACTACGAATAGTAAACTCTGTCTATACCCAACTCAAATTGGCTAATAACCTCTACCTCCTGGGCCGAATCAATGCTTACGATGGTTTTCCGCAACGAACCGTCCTCAAGCACGGGAAAGACTGAAATTCGCCCATCGCCTCCATCTCTGTAAAAAATTTTATCCGAATCACCCTTTACTCTAAAAAATCCGACTCCTAAATCCTTTAAAGCAACTACTTTTTGAGCTTTTGCTTCAGAATTTTTCATCTGTTTTATAGACATAATTCTTCTCCTTTTTTATTCTTTTTTTATTTTGTAGTGCAAAAATAAATAACAATAATTTATTACTTATTTTTGAACTACAAAATATTTTAAAGAACGATAAACAAAAATTCGCTATTTAAAGCGAACTTTATATATAAACTTATATTTATCTTATTGTCAAAAATTCAATGCTTTCGCCCGCATCCGCCAATTTGGCATATGCCAAAATCACTTCCAGACCCGGATATTTTTTTAGAACTTTAGCTTTAGCTTTCTTTAATTCTTCCTCGTGAAATTTCTGCTCGGCTAACTCATCACCGTTAAAAACTTTACTCCCGCCGTAAGCGCCACAATCCTGATGGTTTACTATTACTACTTTTTTAACATGATGTAAATCGCAAGGCACACTTATGCATTGCATAGCAATATCATCGTCAACAGCTTCATTAATGGCTTTAGCCGCTCCTGGCAAAGAAGGAAAATCAAACGACTTAATACCTAATTCTTTTTCTATATATTCCAAGGTTTCGCGCCAAAATCTAAAATCAATGCAAGTTAATATCACAGCTTCGCATGAATGAACATCTTTAAATTTAAATGGTAATTTCATAATCCAATATAATCAAATTAAAATTTAATGGCCGTAGGGCTTTGCCCGCTAGTAAATTTTAATTTGATACCTTATATTTTTTGAAGATATTAGAAACTTTTTCTAAAAAAGTTTTTAAAGGTTATTCAATATTTTTTATTTTCCGCCAGCGCTTAATCGCTTTAGTTCTAGCTAATTCTCGTTCAATGGCAGCATTAACTTCGGCAAAATCAATATCTTCGCCGCGACGCGCTTTTTCTTTAAGCTCGGCGGCTCTTCTATAAGCCTCTTCCGCCCGATCCATATCAATTTCATGAGCTCGTTCGGCCGTGTCCGCTAAAATTACCACCTTATCTTTCAAAACTTCTAAAAAACCTCCGGAGATAGACATAATTTCATCTTCACCATTTCTTTTTTTAATATGAATCACGCCAGGTATTAGGCTTGATACCAAGGGAATATGATTAGGTAGAACCGTAATCTCTCCGGCTTTAGTCGGAATGGTAATCTGTAAAATTTCTTCTTTTAATACCACTCTTTCCGGAGTGACTATTTCAAATTTTATATATTTATCATCTGACATAATTTTTTAATTATTTGCCCACTTCTTCAATCCCGCCTTTATAATAAAAATCACCTTCGCTTTTAGTATCATGATCACCAGCTAAAATTTCCTTAAAAGCGCGAATCGTATCGGATAATTTAACATATTTTCCCGGATGACCGGTGAAAGTTTCCGCCACAGCGAACGGCTGAGATAAAAATCTCTGCATTTTTCTAGCGCGCGCCACCGTAATTTTATCCTCAACCGACAACTCTTCCATACCTAAAATAGCGATGATATCTTGCAGATCTTTATATCTTTGTAAAACTTTTTGCACGCCGCGGGCAACATCATAATGCTCCTGGCCAACAATTTTTGGATCTAAAATAACCGAGGAAGAATCTAGCGGATCAACGGCCGGATAAATACCTAATTCGGATAAACCGCGAGACAATACGACCGTAGAGTCAAGATGCCCAAAAGTCGTAGCCGGCGCCGGATCGGTTAAATCGTCGGCTGGAACGTATACCGCTTGAATAGAAGTAATTGAACCCTTATCGGTTGACGTAATACGCTCTTGCAACTCACCCATTTCCGTGGCTAAAGTCGGCTGATAACCTACGGCCGAAGGCATGCGTCCGAGTAAAGCCGAAACTTCCGAACCGGCCTGGGTAAATCTAAAAATATTATCAATAAATAATAATACATCTTTATTTTTTTCATCGCGAAAATATTCGGCGATAGATAATCCGGATAAAGCTACGCGAGCTCTAGCTCCCGGCGGTTCATTCATCTGGCCAAAAACCATGGCTAATTTATCTATAACTTTTGCGGATTTCATTTCATGATAAAGATCGTTGCCTTCGCGGGTTCTTTCGCCGACTCCGGCGAAAACCGACACGCCGCCATGAGCTTTAGCAATATTATTAATCAATTCTTGAATAACCACGGTTTTACCGACTCCGGCTCCGCCGAACAAACCGACTTTACCGCCTTTTAATATCGGACAGATTAAATCGATAACCTTAATCCCGGTTTCTAAAATTTCAGTTTTAGTTGATTGCTCAACAAATTTAGGCGCGCTGCGATGAATCGGATATCTTTTTGCAGTTTTCACAACCGCGCCGCCGTCAACCGGTTCGCCTAAAACATTAAAAATTCTGCCTAAAGTTTCGTCGCCTACCGGTACGGTTATATTATCTCCGGTATTAATAACCGCGTCACCGCGTTTAAGCCCGTCGGTTGTGCCCATAGCAATAGCTCTAACCACATTACCGCCTAAATGCTGCTGGGTTTCCAGCACCAACTTTTTACCGTGGTTATCAATTTCTAGGGCCGTATAAATTTCCGGCAAATCACCGGAGAAATAAACGTCAACCACCGCGCCGATGACTTGTTTGACCGTTCCATTTTTAGTTGTTTTTTCACTCATATTATTTAAATTTAAATTATAAATAAATTATTATGCTAAGGCATTGGCGCCCGCGCTGATTTCCGCAATTTCTGATGTAATACTGGCTTGCCTGGCCTTATTAAACGACAAGGTTAATTCGTCTACCATATCTCCGGCCGCTTCCGTGGCCTGATGCATGGCCGCCATGCGCGCCGAATGCTCGGAGGCGTTAGATTCTAAAAGCGCCTGATAAAGCTGAATTTCAATTAAGCGGGGTAACATATCATTTAAAACTTCTTCCGGGCTGGGCTCAAAAGTATATTCATAATTAAATTCCCCGCTGCGGGAATGTTTTTCTTCTTTATTTTCTATAAATTCTTTATCCAAGCCAAGCCGGCTATCTTGACCAACAATGCCTAAATATTCGTCAACTTTATCAATCTCTATGGGTAAAATTTGCTTAACTCTGGGAATTTGCTTACTTGAGCTCACAAAATCCGTATAAGCCACCATTACTTTATCGTATTTTCCGCTTAAATATTCTCCAATAATTAAATTAGCCACCGGCACAATTTCATTCACTTCGCTGGCTAAATCAAGCTTAGGGAAATCAGCCACGATCGTCTGACCGCGATGATGTATGGCCGCGCCCTTTTTACCAATTAATACAAATTCGGCTTCTACTATCATTTCTTCGCCTATTTTTTGATATTTTTTAATTGATTCATGAACTTTATTAATAATTGCCGCATTAAAACCGCCACAAAGTCCGCGATTAGAAGTAATCAAAATAATACCGACTTTCTTAATCTCTTTTCTTGGAGTTAAAAGCTGATGGAGTGCTTCGTTGTTGCCTTTCATGGACCGAGATAAATTTAAAACCGTCAGCCAACTTAGATTGGCATAAGTTCTGGTTCTAAGCACGGCTTCAACCGCTTTGCGCATTTTTGATGCCGCCACCATTTCCATGGCCTTAGTAATTTTTTTGGTATTACCAATTGATTTTATTCTGTTTTTTATATCTCTGGAACTTGGCATAATAATTGTCACCCTGGAGCGAAACGGAGTGCAGCGATAGGGTCTCGAGATTCTATCGCTTCGCTACGCTACGCTCCAGAATGACGAAATAACTACTATTTAATTAAATAATCCAAATTATTTTTGTAATCATTAATCAAACTTTTCATCTCCGCTTCTAATTTCTCGCTTAAATCTTTTTTGTCCACGATTTCTTTTAAAACTTTCGCTCCGGAGGTAGCCGCGTATTTATATAAACCGGCTTCAAAGTCAGAAATTTTTTCTACCGGCACATCATCAACCAACCCATTAATCAAAGCGAAAAATATTAAAATCTGATTAGCTACGGAGACCGGTGAATATTGGCCTTGTTTAAATATTTCCTGCAATCTTTTGCCTCGTTCTAACTTAGCTTGAGTATCTTTATCTAACTCCGAACCGAATTGAGCAAAAGCGGCCAATTCTCTAAATTGAGCGGCCTCCAGCTTCATCTTCCCGGCAACTTTTTTCATGGCTTTAATTTGGGCGCTTGAACCCACGCGGGAAACAGATAAGCCAGCGTCCACGGCTGGACGGCTGCCTTGATAAAATAATTCCGGCATTAAATAAATCTGTCCGTCGGTAATGGAAATAACATTGGTTGGAATATAAGCAGACATATCGCCCGATTGAGTTTCAATAATCGGTAAAGCCGTGATTGAGCCGCCACCGAATTCTTGACTTAATTTACAGGCGCGTTCTAAGAGTCGTGAATGTAAATAGAAAACATCGCCCGGATAAGCTTCACGACCCGGCGGACGACGCAACAATAAAGATATCTCGCGATAAGCTACCGCGTGTTTTGATAAATCATCATAAACTATTAAAACATCTTCGCCTTTATCTAAAAAGTATTCGGCCATAGCGCAGCCGGCATAAGGCGCAATATAAAGTAAAGACGCCGGATCGCTAGCTCCGGCTAAAACCACGGTTGTATATTCCATGGCGCCAGATTGCTCAAGTTTAGCGACAATGCTCGCAACTTTCGATTCTTTCTGCCCGATCGCCACATAAATACATTTCATGTTCTGGCCTTTTTGGTTGATAATAGCATCAATCGCAATAGCGCTTTTACCAATCTGGCGATCACCGATAATTAATTCTCTCTGACCGCGGCCGATTGGTATAATGGCATCAATCGCTTTAATACCGGTTTGCACCGGCTGTTTAACCGATTCGCGGGTAATTACGCCCGGAGCGATTTTTTCCACCGGATAAAATTTATCAGCTTGAATTTCACCTTTACCGTCTAAAGGCGCACCTAAAGGATCAACCACGCGACCGATTATTCCGTTACCAACCGGCACTTCTAAAATTTTATTTAAACATCTAACTTCGTCGCCTTCTTTAATACCGAGATAATCGCCTAAGATAATGGCGCCGACGCGATCTTCTTCTAAATTAAGCGCCATACCGAAAACCGAACCGCTAGCGGCTTTAAATTCCAACATTTCCGACATCATAACCTCGGAAATGCCTTCAACGCGAGCGATACCGTCGCCGATTTCCATTACCCGGCCAACGGTTTCATGTTTAACTCCGGCTTTAAAACCGGCGATCTGCTCTTTTAGTTGTTCAACAATAAAATCTTTTGTAGTGCTCATATTATAATTTTATTTTATTAATTTATTTTTTAAATCAACTAACTGCGTTTTTAAACTTCCATCAACTATTTTATCTCCATACCGTATTACCACTCCGCCCAAAATATTTTTATCAATTTTCTGGCTAACCGTTACCTCTTTAGCGCCGGACAATTTAATAATATAATTTTCTAATAATTTTATATTTGTCTTATCTAAGCCATTAGCGCTCACAACTTGAGCTTCCACGATGCCTCGTTTGTCATTCCAGATTTTTATAAATTCCGCTATAATTTTTCCAGCTCTAGATAACTGATTTTTCTTTGCTAAAAGTTCGATGAATTTTTTAATAACGGCTTTAACCTGTGCGGCTGTTTTTCCGTCTGCAGATTCATATAAACTCAAAGCATATTGTTTGGCCGTGATTTTCATTTTATTTTATTATCTTTTTTATAATCTCGCTATCTTTTTTAGCATCCATTTTTTCGCTCAAAACTTTTTCTACCGAGGCAATAACTAAATCGGCTACTTCTTTTTTTATTTCTTTTAGCGTAGCCGCTTTTTCCGTCTGCATTTTCTGCTTCTCTTGATTAATAATCTGCCCAATTTCTTCTTTAGAGCGTACGATCATTTCCTGTTTACGCGCTTCGGCGTCGGCATCAGCTTTTTCTAACATCGCATTAGCTTGTTTTTTAGCCTCGTTCATGGTTTTATCAAATTCAACCTTAGTCTCGGCTAATTTTTCCTCAACTTTTTTCGCGTCTAGGAGGCTTTTAGCAATCTTATCCGATCTTTCCGCCATAACTTTAGCTAAAGGCTTAAAAGCGAACCAATACAAAACCGAAAACACGATAGTAAAATTTATAATCTGCGCGATAATCAACTTAATATCAAGATGAAAAGTTTCAATTAAATTTTCCATATAATAATCTAATTAATAATTTATAATAACCTCACCACTATCCCGAAAAAATCGGGACAGTACGTAAAACTACTAAATTGGATCTAGCTGATACTGAATGCTATAACTAAGGCGTAAATAGCGATCGCCTCGGCAAAAGCGGCCGCGATTAACATGATAATCATAACCTTGCCTGAAGCTTCGGGATTGCGGCCGACAGCTTCTACGGCTTTAGCGCCGATCATACCAACGCCTAGGCCCGGTCCGATTGCTCCTAAACCGATGGCCAAAGCTTTAGCTAACATAACTGTGTCCATAAATTTAAAGTTAAAAATAAATTAAATTATAATAAATTTTTTATTTTTTCTAATGTTCATCCTCGGTTGACATCATAGTAAGATAAGTCAAAATCAACATGGCAAAAATCAAAGCCTGAATTACGCCGACCATAACTTCTAAAAACATAAAAGGCACTGGTAAACCGAAAGCTAAAATAGCGGCCATAGAGGCGATTAGGACTTCGCCAGCGAAAATATTCCCGAAAAGACGAAAGGACAGACTGGCGACTTTAGCCAGTTCTCCTATAATTTCCAATAAACCAACAAAAACTTTGATCGGATTAACTATTAAAATCGACGGATCTTTCAATACTTTTTTCGGAATTTCCATTAAGGCCTTAAGATTAATAAATTTATTTAAATAATTCCAAAAACCAATGGATATTACGCCGAAAATATGACTGGCGACTACGCCGATTAAAGCTAAGGCTAAAGTAGTATTTAAATCGGCCGTGCCGCCTCTAAAAAATGGCACAAAAACTTTTTTACCGTGTTCTAAAACCACTTGTCCGACCGAACCTATGCCCGGTAAAAGACCAAGCCAATTATTTAACAAAATAAAAACAAAAAAACTTAGAATAAAAGGAAAAAATTTTAAAGTTTTATCTCTTGAGCCGGTGACCGAATCAAAAACATCAAAAAACATCTCCACGGCCGCTTCTACAAAATTCTGAATACCGCGCGGTATTAATTTTATTCTGGACCTAAAATACAAACCAAACACAATAACTATTAAAACCACCAACCAGGTATTAAGCAAAGAATTGGTTATTTGAAAATTGCCTAAATGAAAAATAGGTTCGGAGTAGAGAGTATGTTCGCTGGTAATTTCGCTGGTGCTGTTTGTCATGATTATTTATCTATTTTTTTTAATTCTCTAATAGTGTTTATAACTAAACCGATAATTGAAATCGTAAAGGCGATGCCGATGCAAACTAAAAATAACCAGGGCTCGCTATTGTATTTTTTATCAAGCCATTCGCCTAAATACAAAGCAATTATAATCGGCGCCGCGATCCAGACGGATAATTTTAAAAACATAATTATGGCCGGTTGCCACCAAGCTGGTTGATTGCTCTTTTTCAATTCATTTTCGGCCATATTTTTTTAAAAAATAATCAAGGGCATTAAAGTCCTTGAATTATGGCTATTTATACACAACTATCCACTTCTTTTATACCGCAAAAATCGAAAACAGTCAACCCTATTAAAAATTATATATTAAACAATTTTTTGGCATTAATCGTACTTAATTCCGCGACTCTTTCAAAGCTTAAATTTTTAATTTCCGCTATTCTCTCGGCCACTTTTTTAACTAATATTGGCTCATTACGTTGCCCCCTAAAAGGTTCCGGCGTCATATAAGGGCAATCCGTCTCAATCATAAATTTATCGTTAGGCAAACGGCGGATTAAATCATCCCATTGCGCGGAAAAAGTTATTAAACCGGTAAAAGAAATATCTAGACCTAAACTAAAATATTGCCAAGCCAATTCTTCATCGCCGGAAAAACAATGCATTACGCCCCAAGCCTTGTCTTTTACCATAGCGTCTTTATACTCTTTTCTGAATTTTTTCAAAATTTCCAGCATATCATCATGAGCCTGGCGACAATGGATAATAACCGGCAATTTCAAATTTTTAGCCAGCTTGAGCTGCTGTAAAAAAATTTCTTTCTGTTTCTCTTTAACCGCCGCTATATCGGATTTTTTATCAATATGATAATAATCCAAACCAATTTCTCCTATAGCCACAACTTTTTTAAACTGTGCTAACTTTTCATAAACGTCATAACTGAATTCTTCCTCGCGCGTGGTAAAATCATAATCATCACCCTCGGCTTTTTGCTCATGCGTGTGCATAGGGTGCAAACCGACTGCGGCATAAACTCCTTTTTCATATTTATTGGCATATTCTAAAGCGCGCTTGGAAGTTTTTGTTTCCGAGCCAACTAAAATCATTAAGGTGTCGGCCGCTAAAGAACGACGAATTACTTCGTCGGCGTCGTCTTTAAAGGCTTTAAAATTTACATGCGCATGGGTATCAATTAACATATTTTATTTTCTCAAAATTTTTATATTATTTATATCTCTAATATCAACCAATCTCGACGGTTTAGTTCTTTCGCATTCTCCCCCGTCAATTACTAAATCCGGCAGATATTTAAAATATTTCTCTAAATTTTTTACGTTAGTCAGTGTTTTTTCTCCTTTTTTATTTAAGCTGGTTGACACAATAGGAAAACCAACTTCATTAATTATTTTAATTAAAAAATCATTTTTCGGCAACCTGACTGCTAAACTATTTAAGCCGCCAGTCAGTTCGGCGGGTAAACCCGGCCTTCTTTTTAAAATTACCGTAACCGGACCGGGCCAAATCTTTTTTAAATACTCCAGCTGCATTGAATTAACAAAGCAATATTTTTTTAGCATCTCAAAATCGCTAATTAAAACCAATAACGGCTTACTTTTATTTTCGCCTTTAATTTTATTTATTTTCTTTATAGCTTCGGCGTTACGCGCATCACAGCCAAGCCCATAAACCGTGTCGGTTGGATAAGCGATAACTTGACCGCGTTTTAAATAATCCACGATTAAATCAACTTCAACTTTAATAATTTTATTTTGATTTATTTTTATGGTTTGCATAATTTTTTACCCCCTTTATCAAAGATGGTTAGGAGGATTTAATTTTTTCCCTTTCCCCTTTTTAAAATCTTCACCACCCCTTTATTCGCATCAACCTCTACCAAATCGCCATCATGCAAAACTTTAGTGGCAATTTTAGTACCGATGATGCATGGTTTTTTCATTTCCCTAGAAATAATAGCCGCGTGACTAGTTATTCCGCCTTCATCAGTTATAAATCCAACGGCCTTTTTCATTAATGATAACATTTCCGGAGTCGTCATGCTTGCTACCAAAATATCCCCCTGTTTAATTTTTTTAAAATCTTCTCTGCATAATACTAGCTTAACATTACCTTTCACAAAACCTTTAGATGCGATAAAACCCCCAAACTTCTTAGTATTATTATCTCTTTCTAAAAATATTTTTTTAAAAGAGCTATAAATTACCCCAGTATAGCATTTTGCAACCTTATCAATTTCTACCACGACATGGCCGTTTTTTCTTTCGTTTATTTCTTTTTTAGAAGGAATATTTCCTGACAAAATTTCATCTTTAGTGCAAAAAATAAGTTCTGGATAAGTTAACCCTATTTTTTCCGCTTCGACTTTTAATCTTGGGATATAAAGAAAAGCGGCTTTATTCATAATATCGGTTCTATGAGTCCGGTAAAAAACAACAAATTGTATAATATCTATAAGATAAGATTCTTTTTCTCCTAATATTTTTTTAGCTTCAGCTATCGCAATCTTTATTTTTTTCTTATTTTCTTTATACTCTTTTCTAAATTCGCCAATTACTTTTAGGGTATCGTCGTGCGCATTGCGGCAATGAATAATCACCGGCAAATTATTTTTCCGCGCTAGCACAATTTGCTCTAAAAAAACTTCTTGCTGTTTATTTTTAACTTGGACAATATCAGTATTCTTATTAATATGATAATAATCTAAGCCGATTTCACCCATCGCCACAACTTTTTCAAAAGTTAACAGTTTTTCATACAGCTCTAAATTAAAA
>JBAXOH010000005.1:0-16524 GCA_037133335.1 bacterium | reverse complement strand
CAATTAATCTGGCTATAATTAAATAAATTGTTAAAGGTATTTCTATGAAAGATTTTTTAAACTTTTTGGTCGAATCATGGAATAAGAAGCGTGGAGATTATTTTTTATTATTTCTAACAATAATTACCGCATCTGTAGTTGTAATTTTTTTATTTTTTACGATTCAAAAATTTCAAAGCGAAGATACAATACTATTTAAAGATTGGGTTGGTATTATAGCTCAATATTTATTAGTTCTTGTAGGCATTTCCGTATTCGGACAAATTAATATGGCAAAAAATGATCTAAAAACTAGATGCGAGAGAGAGGCTCTTGGTAAGTCAGCTGAGATAGCGGATTTATTTGCTAATGTGATAATTCCTAAAGTTGATAATTTTGTTAAAAAAATGAGAGAGAAGGGCTATCAATACACAGAACGTAACTTAACGGATTTTTGCATAGATGAGATAAATAAATTGGAGCCTGCGGAAAAACAAATATATCAGAAAGATATTAAATTTTTATTGGACAATCATGATTTACGTGGTGAGTGTATAAATATATTAAATAATTTTGAGGCTATAGCAATAAATTTTACAAAAGGAATAGCTGATGAGCAATCATTATTTACAGCCCTAGCCCAGCCATACTGTTTTTTTGTGAGAAATAACTATGCCATAATTTGTTTTTATAGAAAGACCAAAGAAGATCTTTTCTATACGAATACGATTGATTTATATAAAGTATGGTCAAACAGAATAATTATGAAAGGATTGTCATTACAGAGTAAGGGATTAAAAGAAAGGCTTGCAGAATATAGTAATAAGTGTTATGGTGAAACTATGTTCCCAAAAGGGACAAAATAATAATAATTTTATGGGTGTAAACGATTAAACAAAATTTATTTTTAATTACTTTTTATCAGAAATTGATAACAAGTTTATTCGCATAAAATAAAACCGCGTTAAGAGCGGTTTTATTTTTGTCATCTTACCACTTTTTCTGTATTGCCCGGCGGGTTGACCGCCAGTTGCCCAAAAAGCGATAAAAATTGACTAAAGAGGTAAATTTGGATAATATTAGATTAATCCAATTCATCTCTTATGTAAGCAAAAATACTAACTTTATTGGATTTTTATTTTTTAACCGAGCCGGATTCAATTCCCGGCAGCCCGACATGTTTGTAAAATTTAAAAAACTTTATCAAGAAAATGGTGAGGTTTATTTGCGCGTGAAAGTACGGCCTGGCGCGGCTAAAACTTGCGTTAAAGAAGTTATGGCCGACGAGACGGTCAAAATTGATATTGCCGCTCCTGCTGTTAAGGGTAAGGCTAATCAAGAATTAATAAAATTTTTAGCCAAGCAACTGGAAACGGTCGTTGGTAATATAAAAATTATCAGCGGAGCCGGAGAGAGAATAAAATTAATTAAAATATGCCAGAAATAAAATCAAAAAATTCTAACGCACCGGTTCATGTTGGCATAATTATGGATGGTAATCGGCGCTGGGCTAAAGAAAGAAATTTGCCGACTTTCGAGGGTCATCTTGTCGGTTATGAAAAAATTAAAAGTGTGCCGGAATGGTTTTTTTCTCGTGGCGTAAAAATTTTATCTTTTTATGCTTTTTCTACTGAGAATTGGAATCGTCAGCCGGCTGAAGTAAATTATTTAATGAAGTTATTGCAAAATGTGATTGAAAATAATTTAAGCGAGTTAGCCAAGAAAAACGGCTATAAAATTTTAATCAGCGGGCGCCTAGAAGAATTACCCGGAGATTTGCCGGCCAAGTGCCTTGAAATAATACAAGAAACCAAAGCTAATAATCGAGGAATTATAAATTTTTGCTTAAATTATGGCGGTCGGGCGGAAATAGTTGATGCGGTGCGCAAGATGATAAAGAATAAAGTTGAGCCGGAGCAGGTGCACGAAGGCATGATAAAAAAATATTTATATAACGCGGATTTGCCCGACCCGGATATAATTGTAAGAACTTCTGGCGAAGAGAGGTTGTCCGGCTTTTTAACCTGGCAGTCGGCTTACAGCGAGTTATTTTTTATAAAAAAATATTGGCCTGATTTTGAAGAACTTGATGCTGAGGTTATTTTAAGGGAATATGCGGAAAGAAAAAGGAAATTTGGAAGCTAGATTGTTTTCTTATTTATTTTACGAGGCACGAATTTTGTGCCTCTTTTTTTATTGAATTTTTACTTTAATTTTGTTATACTTTCGGCATGAATAATCAAGTAAAAACTTCACCTTTAGCCGATCGCATGCGGCCCGTAATTTTAGAAGAATTTTTAGGGCAGGATGAAGTCGTCGGGCAGGGAAAAATGCTAAGGCAGGCCATAGAAGCGGACAAAGCGCCGTCTATGATTTTTTGGGGTCCGCCAGGTTCCGGGAAAACCACTCTGGCACATATCGTAGCTAAACATACTAAAGCGGAATTTATTCGCTTCAGCGCGGTAACTAGCGGCGTTAAAGATTTAAAAGAGGTAATTAAAAAGGCCAGAGAAAACGCGATTGAGGACAAAAAAACTATTTTGTTTATTGATGAAATTCATCGTTGGAATAAAGCCCAGCAGGACGCGCTATTACCGCATGTTGAACGCGGTACGATTATTTTAATCGGCGCTACTACGGAAAACCCAAGCTTCGAAGTTCGCGGAGCTTTATTATCACGCTGCCGCGTGTTTGTTTTAAAACAGCTGAACGCCGAACAGATTGTGGAGATTGTTAAAAGAGCTTTAGTCGATAAAATTAAAGGGTTGGGCGAGTTAGAAGTAAAAATAAGCGATGAGACCATGAGCCTCTTAGCGCAAATGTCTAACGGCGACGCGCGGACGGCTTTAAATGTTTTAGAATACGCCTCTGGTATAAGTAAAAATATTTCCAGCGAAGTTATAAAAGAAGCTTTTCAAAAGTCATATTTATTATACGATAAAGACGGCGAAGAACATTATAATATAATCTCGGCTTTGCATAAAGCTTTGCGCGGTTCAGATCCCGATGCGGCTTTGTATTGGTTGGCGAGAATGCTTGAAGCCGGGGAGGATCCGCTTTATATCGCTCGTCGTTTAGTGCGCTTTGCTTCCGAGGACGTCGGTTTAGCTAATTCGCGAGCCTTAGAGCAAGCCGTGGCCGCTTATCAGGCTTGCCATTTTATCGGTATGCCGGAATGTAACGTCATTTTAGCGCAGGCCGTAGTTTATCTGGCTAAGTGCGAAAAGTCTAATGAACTGTACACCGCTTATAATCAAGCCGCGGCTGACGTGCGCGAACTGGGAAATTTACCCGTGCCTTTACATATTAGAAACGCTCCGACTAAATTAATGAAAGATTTAGATTATGGCAAAGATTATAAATATTCACCTGATTACGGCTATAAAGAAAAACAAGAATATTTACCCGATAAATTAAAAGGTAAAAAATATATAAAATAAATTTTATGGATAATAAGCCAAAGCTATTACTCCATATCTGCTGTGTCGGTTGCGGAGTTTATGTTAGTCAGGTATTGCAGCAGGATTACGAAGTAAAACTGTTTTTTTATAATCCTAATATTTGGCCGGAAGAAGAATATAAAAAGAGGCTTAACGAAGCAGAAAAGATTGCTGGAAATTATAAATTGGAGTTAGTCAAAGGCTTATATGATCATAATAAATGGCTTAAGGCGGTACATGGTTATGAAAACGAACCGGAAAAGGGCGAGCGTTGCTTAGTTTGTTATAAATTTAGATTAGACGCGGCCGCGGTTATGGCTAAAAAATTAAACTGCGGTTATTTAACGACTACGCTAACTACCAGCCCGCATAAAAATGCTTTAGCGATTAATCAAATAGGCGAGCAAGCCGCCGCGCAACAAGGCCTAAAATTTTTAAATCAGGATTTTAAAAAACATGACGGCTTTAAAAAATCTTCAGCTTTGTCGCGCGAGCTTGGTTTATATCGGCAGAATTATTGCGGCTGTGAATTCGGCCGGCGCCCGATTCATGCGGGTTAATAGCGGTAAAATACTATGAGGTTGAAAAAAATAGGCTTTTAATGTTATAATTATTTTATGGATATATCTTCTTATTTTAAACAAGCTATTGAAAAGAATGCCTCTGATTTGCATTTGGCGGCCGGCAGTATACCGGCTTTGCGCATCGGCGGCGAATTAGTTAAATTAAACCATGGTGTGGTTGAAAATGAGGATTTAAAGCAGGCGGTAATCCTTTTGATTGATAAAAAAACCATGGAGAGATTTGAGCGTCACCGCGAGCTGGATTTTTCCCAGGAATTTTTTGGTTCCCGTTTTAGAGTTAATTTACATTATCAGGAAGGTAAAATTGGCTTAACCGCCAGGCTGGTGCCTAAGACTATCCCGGGGCCAACCGAGCTAGGCTTTGATGAAGTGATCTATAAGCTTACCCACATAAAAGACGGCTTGATTTTAGTTGTCGGTCCGTCCGGCTCTGGCAAATCAACCACCTTGGCTTGTATGGTTGATATTATTAATAAAGAAAGGCGGGCCAATATTATAACGATTGAAGATCCAATAGAATATCTGTTTAAAGAAGAGCAAAGCATTATTGAACAGCGCGAGCTTGGTTATGATACGGTAAGCTTTGCTTCGGCCTTAAAATACGCGTTGCGCCAGGATCCGAATGTAATCATGTTGGGAGAAATGAGAGATGTGGAAACGATTTCCGCGGCTTTGACCGCCGCCGAAACCGGCCACTTGGTTATTTCCACTCTGCATACTTCCACTGCGGTTGAAACTATCAGTAGAATTGTTGATGTTTTCCCCGCTCATCAGCAACAGCAGATTTTAAACCAGCTGGCTTCAACTTTGCGAGCGGTTGTCGCTCAGCAATTGTTGCCGAAAATAGGCGGCGGACGGATAGCCGCACGCGAGATTATGATTCACAATTCAGCTATCGCCAGTTTAATCAGGCGCAACCAAATGGGCCAGCTGTATTCAGTTATTCAAACTAGCCAGAAAGATGGCATGATAACCATGAACAAAGCAATTGATAAATTATTGGAAGATAATTTAATAATTAAAGATGTGGCCAATAACAACAAGAGAGATTTGGAAACCCAAGCTTCTTATTATTAAAGCTTTGAAAACTTTTTCAAAAAAAGTTTTCAATACTTTCCCCCTACGGGGATAAACAAAAAATATAACGTATCAAGTTAAAATTTAATAGCGAGTAGAACTCTACGGCCATTAAATTTTAACTTGATTAATAATTATATGCTACCGGAAAAATGGCAAGAAACAGTCGGCAATATTAAAGACAATTTTAAAGTTGAGGAAAGCGGCAAAGAGCATCTCGAAGATGAGGGAGGCGCGGATGTTGAGTATATAGTTTTTAACGGTCCGTTAGGCAGGATGAGGCTGGAATTTATTTCCAAGCCGGTGATTTTAGATAAAAAGACAAAATATTCAAACCGCATTGGCTCGGAAACCGTAGTTGATTATATTTATAGCTCCGATGAAAAATCACACAAATTAAAAGCTTATAAATGGGACGAGGCTTTAAATGATTGGCTGGAAATGGAAGCTAAAAAATTTGAGTTTTAAAATCTTTGAAAATTTTTCCCCGTAAAGGGATAAATAAAAATATATGATAAAAAAAATAAAAGTTTTAATTTTACTCGCGTTAATTACGCTTTGTTTGATTTTATATTTGATTTTTATTCAAGATTCAGCCAAGCCGACGGATAATAAAAATGGCGCCGATCAACAGATAAAGCAAAATAATTCAGTTTTATTAGAAAACGACTATAAAATTAAAGCTAGTGAATTTTTTGCCGCTTATGAAAAATTGGCAAATAATAATAGTTTCACCCGGGAAAATATTACGGAATTGAGAAACAAATTGCTTGATTTAAAGGGGATACCTAAAAAATTTCAAGAGCTGCATTATGAATTTGTTTTAGCTTTAGATAAAATGAATGATTATTTAAGCCAAAAAAATGAGCAGAAAAAAAGCGACAGCCTCGAGATAATCAATCGGCTAAAAGCCGATTATAGTAACTGGCTGAATAATTAAACCTTTAAAATTTTTACTTGATAAAATATTTAAATGAAATTAAATCGTTTCTTGCCTTTATTTATACCTCTGGTTATTTATGCCCTGGATGAAATGTATTTTTTTTATCCCAAATTAATTTATGTGGCCGCCGTTTTTATAAATTTATTGATATTTTTTGCAGTTTGGCAGTTTTGTTCGGCGAGTAAAATTGATAAACAGTGGTGGAATTATTTAATTTTACCCGCCGTCGTATCCACCGTGATTATAGCTTATTCGGTTTTTTTGAGTTCTAAATCGGCGATTCAGTTATTATTTGCTTTAAATTTAGTGTTTTTATATTTTTATTTGCGCCATGTTTATTATTATCTTTTAAATCCGAGCGCCTACGAAGCTCTTAGTCTTGAAAATATTTCTTCTTATGTCGGCTGGTTTAGTTTTTTTCTTCTTTCGGCCACGATTTACAGCCTGCAGTCATTTTTAAATTTTCCGATTTTTTATCTGGCGCTGGTTATGCTGGCCGCGACTGCCTTAATCATTTATCAGATTATCTGGGTGAATAAAATTGAGCTTAAAAAAGGTTTGCCATATATTTTAATAAGCTGTTTGATTTTAGTTGAATTATGCTGGTCAATTTCCTTTTTGCCTTTTAATTATAATATTTCCGGGCTAAGCCTCGCGATTTGTTTTTATGTCATTATCGGCCTTATTAAAAATTATTTGCTTGATAAATTGGACGCAGTTAAAATAAAAACGTATTTAATTTTAGGATCAGTTAGTTTATTTTTAATATTATTTACGGCTAGATGGCTATAAGGCGCTAATTTAAATAAAAAAACAAACATGAATTATATAAAAGAATTTTTTAAAAAGAATAAGTTAGTTTTTTCAGTGATAGTTATTTTAATTTTTATTATTGGCGGCGGTTTAGCGGGCGCCGTAATCACTAAATTTTATTTTACTGATTCTTCGTATAATCTTTCCGCTTTCGGTAATTTTGATTTTTCCCAGGAGAAATTCAGAGATCAGGGCATAGTAATCAGCAATGCTAAAAACGTTACCGTGCAGCAGGATGTTAAAACGGAAGAAACCATTAATTCGGTTAGCGCCAGTTTAGTCGGTATTTATAAAAAGCAGAAACTTATTAAGTCCGGCGATACTTTTTCTCCGGATAATTTTTATAAAATAAACGACGCGACCGGACAGGGTTTTATTATAACCTCGGACGGCTGGATAGTAACTATTTTAACATTGGATAAAACTTATGCCGATTATGTGGTTATTACCAAAGATAAAAAAGTTTATCAAATTGATAAAGCTGTTAACGACGCGTTAACCGGCCTTAACTTTATACATGTCGCGGCTAGAGATTTTCCGGTGAGAAAATTTGCGGAAAATAAGGATATAAAAATAGGCAACTCAACTATTAGCGTAAATTGGCCGGGATTAAGCTGGGTTTCTTCGGTTCTCGGGCTTAAAGAAAAAAGCGGGCTCGTTGATTCAAGCGATTCTTTTTCCACCAAATTAATTTTAAATAATGACGTGCCGTTAGAATTTAGAGGTTCAATGATTTTTAATTTAGCCGGCGATGTTTTAGGGTTAGTCGACGGTAAGGGCGAAATTGAAATCATGGCGCATTTAGAAACCGCGGTTAATAGTTTATTCAAAAATAAAACTATAATCAGGCCGAGTCTAGGAATTAATTATATAAATTTGGCATCATTCGTTGCCGTAGACGAGCAAAATAGTTATTGGCAAAAGGGCGTAGTTATTTACAAAGATTTAAAAAATGTTGCGGTTAAAAAGGGCAGTCCGGCGGATAAAGCCGGCTTAAAAGAAGGTGATATTATAATTTCGGTTGGCAATATTAATCTTGACAAAGCTAACGGCTTGGCGGATATTATCCAGGGCTACGCGGCCGGTGATAAAATTAATTTAACCATTATACGCGCTGGCGTCGAAAAGGAGGTTGAGGTTATTTTAGAAGAGCAGAAGTAGAGATTTTAAAATAAATAGGTAAGAATTAAAGCCTGTCTGGCGTAAGTTAGATAGGTTTTTATTTTGATTAATTTATGTTATAATATTAACAAGCTTTATGAAGATAAAATCTATTAGAAATATTAAAAATTTGGCCGGCAAAATCGTATTGTTGCGGGTCGATTTAAATGTGCCGATAAAAAACGGCTTGGTTAAGAGCGATTATAAAGTTGTAGCGATTTTACCGACTATCCGCTATTTATTAAGGCATGAGGCAAAAATAATAATTATTACCCATATAGGCAAAGATAATACGGCTAAACCGGTAGCTAAAAAATTAGCTAAACTTCTGGATAAAAAAATATTATTTATAAGCGAATGCGTCGGCGATAAAGTCGCTTTAGCGGTCGGAAAAATGGAGAATAAAGATATAATTTTTTTGGAAAATTTGCGTTTTAATTCCGGGGAAGAAAAAAATGATAAAAGATTTGCTAAGCTGCTGGCCGCGCCGGCCGATATTTATATTAACGACGCTTTCGCCGTAAGCCACCGCGACCATGCTTCGCTCGCCGCGATTAAAAAATATCTGCCTAGTTACGCCGGTCTGCTACTCGAGAAAGAAATTATAAATTTGCATAAAATTTTAGAGCCGGAGCAGCCGTTAATTTCCATAATCGGCGGCGCTAAAATTCAGACTAAAATTTCTTTAATAAAAAAACTGGCTAAAAAGTCTTATCGGGTTTTAATCGGCGGCGCTTTAGCTAATAATTTTATCGCCGCCAAAGGCTATGAAATCGGTAAATCGCTTGCCGATAAAGCTAGTATAAAAATAGCGCTTGACTTAGCTAAAAAATATAAAAATATTATTTTACCGATTGATGTTATCGTCGCTAAGAAAATTAATAGTAAAAAAATAGAAGTCAAATCCGTTAATCAAGTGAATAAGGACGATATTATTTTAGATATCGGACCGCAGACGATAAAACTGTTCACTAGTTTTATCAGGCGGGCTAATACTATAATCTGGAACGGACCTTTAGGATATTTTGAGAATGATCATTTTAAGCATGGCACGCTGACTATCGCGCGGTTCGTCGCTAGCAGGGCTACCGGCAAGGCTTTCGGCGCGGTTGGCGGCGGTGAAACCATTGAAGCCTTAAAAATGACGAAAATGGAAGATTATGTTGACTGGGTTTCGACCGGCGGCGGAGCTATGCTGGCTTACCTCGGCGGAGAAAAAATGCCCGGGCTTAAAGGAATAGTTAAATAATTAATTAATTTTAATAATTAACATGGGGCTATCGCCCCTTAAAATCTATGATTCCAAACAAAATCGTGACAATTTTTATCGGTGTTTTTTTAACGCTCGGGACAATTTATCTTGGTATTTTAAGTTTTAACGCGGTTAAGGCTTACGACTATATCGGCGTTAGCCCTAAGACGCCCCATTCCATTGCTATCGTCGGCGAGGGTAAGGTAACGGCCGTGCCGGATGTAGCTAGAATACGGCTTGGTTATTCCATAATTAAAAATACCGTGGCTGAAGCGCAGAAAGATAACACCACCAAAATGAACGGCATGGTAGAAAAATTAAAAAAAGATTTTAAAATTGACTCGCTGGATATCAAAACTTTAAATTATTTAATTTCACCGCAATATGATTGGACTAGCGGCAGTCAAATTTTAAAAGGTTATACGGTGAGCCAGGATTTAAGCGTTAAAGTTAGAAATCTGGATAAAGTTAGTGAAATTTTGGATGCGGCCGGTCAGATTGGCATGAATCAAATTGGTAGTTTAGCTTTTGAAATTGATGAACCGGAAAAATTAAAACAAGAAGCCAGAGAAAAAGCGATTGCGCAAGCTAAAGAAAAGGCCGAGGCCTTATCTAGAGTGGTAGGCGTAAAATTAGGCAAAATAATTTCTTTTAGCGAATCCGGAGATCAGGCGCCCACGCCCTTGTACGATAATTTTAGAATGATGGAAAAATCAAGCGCAGTTGGAGGAGCATCGCCGAGTATTGAAGCCGGTAGCAATGAAATTACCATAACCGCTACGGTGGAGTATGAGATTTTATAAAAGTTTAAAATTATTTGTATATGCCTAAAATAAAAAAAATTACGGCTCGTGAAATTTTAGATTCCCGGGGCAACCCAACTATAGAAACTTGTGCTTGGCTTGACAATGGGATGTACGCTAAAGCCAGCGTGCCTTCGGGCGCGTCTACGGGCGCGCACGAGGCCGTTGAACTGCGCGACGGTGATACTAAAAGATATGACGGCCTAGGCGTTCTTGAGGCGGTTAAAAATGTTGAAAAGAAAATCGCGCCGAAGTTAATCGGAATTGAAATAACCGCTCAGGAAAAAATTGATGATTTGATGATAAAATTGGACGGCACTAAAAATAAAAGTCAACTAGGCGCTAACGCGATTTTATCCGTATCGCTGGCCTCGGCGCGCGCCGGCGCCAAGGCTTTAGATTTAGAGCTTTATGAATACATAAGTAGGAGCTATAAATTAGATTCATCGGCTGATGGAAAAAATTATAAATTTCCCACGCCTTGCTTTAATATTTTTAACGGCGGTAAACACGCTGATACTAATTTAGATTTTCAGGAATTTATGATTATCCCGGTGTTGGAAACAAGCTTTAAAGAAAAAGTTAGAATTGGCGCGGAAATTTTTCATTCACTCGGTCATATTTTAAAAAAAGCCGGTTTTGACACGGACGTCGGCAACGAAGGCGGTTACGCGCCCGACATAGTTTCTTCTATTCAGGCGATTGAATTAATTATGGCCGCGACCGTAAAGTCCGGATTTAAACCCGGCGTTCAAGTCGCTTTAGGCGTAGACGTTGGTTCGTCCCAGCTTTATAATAAAGTGGATGGTAAATATATTTTTAAGCTTGACCGAGCCAGTTTTACCGCGATTACCTTAACCGGCTTATATTACGAGTGGTTTAGAAAATATCCGATTATTTATATTGAAGACGGTTTGGCCGAAGACGATTGGGCCGGCTGGCAAGAATTAAATAAAGAATTAGGTTCAAATATTATGTTGGTGGGCGATGATTTATTCGCGACTAATTTAGAGCGCTTAAGAAAAGGATTAAAAGAACGCGCGGCTAACGCTATTTTAATAAAGCCTAACCAGGCCGGAACTTTAACCGAAACTATTGACTGCGTTAAGCTGGCAAAAAAACATAATTATAAAGTTATTGTATCTCATAGAAGCGGGGAAACGACCGATGATTTTATTTCCGACTTAGCCGTAGCGGTAAGCGCCGATTATATTAAGGCCGGGTCGCTCGCGCGCGGAGAAAGAGTAGCTAAATATAATAGATTGATGGAAATTGAAGAAAATTTAAAATGAAAAAAGAGTCTAACAAAAAAAATATTTTACCCATGATTCTCGTCATTCTTGACGGCTGGGGCATAGCTTCGCCGAATAAAGGCAATGCTATTACTTTATCAAAAACTCCAACCATGGATGGTTTGATGAGAAAATATTCTAATACCAAGCTTTATGCTCATGGTAAATACGTCGGTTTGCCGCCTTTTCAATCAGGCAATAGCGAGGCCGGCCATATTAATATCGGCGCCGGTCGCGTTGTCGAGCAAGACGCGGTAATAATTTCTAAGAGCATAAATAATGGTGCTTTTTTTAAAAATGCCAGTTTTATAGAGGCGGTTAGGCATGTTGAAAAGAATAATTCAAAACTGCATCTTATGGGTATGATTTCCAACGGCATGAGCGCGCACAGCGACCCGGAGCATCTTTTAGCTTTACTGGCTTTTTTGCAAATGCATAAGATAAAAGAAGTTTATCTGCATTTATTTACCGATGGCCGAGATTCGCCGAAATATGCTTCTTTAAAGTTAATTGAGGATATCCAGAAAGCTTTTAAAAATGGCGAAGCGATTGCTACCGTTATGGGCAGATTTTACGCCATGGATAGAAAAAAGAGCTGGGAGAGAACCGAAAAAGCTTATAGTGCCTTAGTTAACGGTATTGGTAAAAAGGCCGTAAGCGCCCAGGCGGCGATTACCGAGAGCTATAACCGAGGAGAGAGCGATGAATTCGTTGAGCCATATATTATTACTAAAAACGGCAAACCGTTGCCGAGGATAGCTTCGGGCGATAGCGTAATATTTTTCAATTTAAGATCGGATCGCGCCAGGCAATTAGCTAAAGTTTTTGTGCAAAAAGATTTTTGTGGCCTTAATAAATTTTGTTTCACCAGAAAAAAATTTCTTAAAGATTTATTATTTGTGGCCATGACTGATTTCGGCCCGGACTTAGAGACAATTTTAACGGCTTTTCCTTCCGGCGATTTAAAGCAAACTCTAACCATGCAATTACCTAATATAAAACAGTTATATATCGCGGAAACGGAAAAATATGCCCATGTAACTTATTTTTTTAACGGCGGTTATGCCCAGTCAATTGCCGGCGAAGATAGACAAGTTATTCCTTCGCCTGATGTAAAATCTTATGACGCCACCCCGGCCATGAGCTCGGAAAAATTATGCAAAGAGATAATAAGTAATTTAAATAAAAACAAATATGATTTCACGGTTTTAAATTTGGCCGCGCCCGACATGATCGGCCATACGGGAAATTTAGCCGCCGGCATAAAGTGCTGCCATGAAGTTGATAAATATTTAGGTAAAATCGTAGAAGCTTATTTGCGCGTTGGCGGTACGGTTTTAGTAACCGCCGACCATGGCAATATTGAAGAGATGATTAATTTAAAAACCGGAGAAATAGATACCGAGCATTCAACGAGCCAGGTGCCTTTTATAGCGGTGAATAAAAATATGGGTAATAAAATTAAGTTAAGAAGCGGGGGGTTACTGAGCGATATAGCGCCGACGATTTTAGAATTATTAGGCCTTGAAAAGCCTAAGGAGATGGCAGGGAAGAGCCTAATAAAATAATTTTTAAAAATTCAAAAATTAGCATACTATGGCAGAAAAAAAACAAAAAATTGGAACTAGGCCGGTCGTATTGATGGTTTTAGACGGCTGGGGCATAGCTAATCCTTATGCCGGCAACGCTATCAGCCAAGCCAACACGCCTAATATAAAAAATTATATAGCTAAATATCCTTCAACGACCTTAGTGGCTTCCGGAGAAGGCGTTGGTTTGCCGTGGGGAGAATCTGGCAATAGCGAGGTTGGTCATTTGAATTTAGGCTTAGGCAGAATTATATATCAAAATCTTCCCAAAATTAATAAATCTATCGCCGATCGCAGCTTTTATAAAAATAAAATTTTGTTAAAAGCGATCGAACAGGCAAAAAGCAATAATTCAAAATTGCATTTAATTGGTTTGGCTTCTAACGGTTGCGTCCATTCTTCGTTAGAGCATCTTCAGGCCTTAATCGCTTTGATGGCGGAAAGCGGGGTTAATGAATTTTATGTCCATGCTATTTTAGACGGACGAGATACGCCGTTTAATTCCGGGTTGAATTTTATTAAAGAGATAGAAGCGTCTTTAGCCGGGACTAAGGGCAAAATAGCTTCTCTTTCCGGACGATTTTATGCCATGGACAGAGATAACCATTGGGGCAGAACGGCTAAAGCTTATGAAGCTATGGTTTTAGGCTTAGGCGAAAAGCATGAATCGGCCGAAAAAGCGATTGAAGAAAGCTATGAAAAAAAAATCTACGACGAAGAATTTATGCCGACGGTTATAACTAAAAACGGCGATCCTGTAACTAAAATTGAAGACGGCGACGCGGTGATATTTTTTAATTATCGCCCCGATCGGGCGCGTCAGCTTACCAAAGCTTTTGTTTTGCCGAGTTTTGAAAAATTTAAGCGAGAAAAATATTTAAATATTTTATTTGCCACTTTTGTTGAATATGAAAAAAATTTACCGGTGGAAATAATTTTTCCTTTTGAAATTTTAAAAAATACGTTGGGCGATGTATTGGCGGAGTCCGGGCTTAAGCAATTAAGAATCGCGGAAACCGAGAAATATGCCCATGTAACTTATTTTTTTAACGGCGGTCGTGAAATAAAGTCAGAAAACGAGGATCAAATGCTGGTTTCATCTCCGGCCGTTTCCAGCTACGATCTTAAGCCGGAGATGTCAGCTTTAGAGGTAACCGATAAAATTCTCAAAGCGATTGAGCAAGATAGCTATGATTTTATTTTAATAAATTTTGCTAACGCCGACATGGTAGGACATACGGGTAATTTAAGCGCTACTATTAAGGCGGTGGAAATAGTTGATAAGTGTGTTAGTAAAGTTGCTAATTCGGTTTTAAGTAAAGGTGGGTTGTTGTTTATTACGGCTGATCATGGCAACGCCGAAGGCTTGTTTAATATGCAAACCGGCATGATAGACAAAGAACATTCAACTAATCCGGTGCCGTTTTTAATCATCGGTAAAGAGTATGAAGGTAAAAGTTTATATTTGCCTGATGCGCCCGGCGGAGATTTAAGCTTAATCCAGCCCCAAGGCATGCTATCTGATGTAGCGCCGACAATATTAAAGGTAATGGGGCTAGAAAAGCCGAAAGAGATGACCGGGAGAAGTTTAATTTAAAATAATTATTGTCATTCAGCATGACACATTTGTATGTCTATACTAGTTATAAATTCCGGATCCACTTCGGTTAAATATAAATTATTCGCCGATGATGAAGAGGAAATTAAGCAAGGTGATATCGCTAACGTCACCGACCATCAAGCGGCTTTAAAGCAGGCCTTAAGGGATGTGGGTGGGTTGCAAGACCTAACTGCGGTCGGCCATAGGGTAGTGCATGGCGGACATAAATTTTCCAAACCGCTTTTACTTAATCAAGATAATTTTTTAGAGCTTGAGCAGTTTAATAATTTGGCGCCGCTACATAATCCTTATAATTTAGCCGGCATTAAAGCGGCCATGGAATATCTGCCGCAAATTAAGCAGGTAGCGGTTTTTGATACAGCTTTTTATGCTAATTTACCGGAAATTTCCAGGCTTTACGCGATACCCGTTGAATTAAGCGAAAAATATAAAATTTATCGTTATGGTTTTCACGGCGCTTCGCATAAATATGCCATGCAAGAGAGCGCTAAATTGCTTAAAACAGAAATTAATAAAATTAGTTTAATTAGCTGTCACTTGGGCGGCGGTTGGTCAATCACCGCCATAAAAGACGGCCAGCCGATTGATACTTCCATGGGTCTGACCCCGCTCGAGGGCTTAGTGATGATGACCAGGGCCGGAGATATAGATCCGGGGGTAATTTTTAAGCTTTTAGAAGAAATGCCCGGAGAAATAAACAAAGAAAAAGCGGCCGAAGTTTATAATTTATTAAACAAACAGTCAGGCATTAAGAGTTTGTCCGGCGTTAATGATTTTCAGGAATTGCTAAAAATGGTCTCGCTTGGCAATAAAGAAGCAAATCTAGCTTTTGATTTAGCCATTAATCGTTTAATAAAATATATCGGCGCTTATTGGACCGAGCTAGAGGGCAAGGCTCAAGCGATTGTTTTTACCGGAGCGATTGGCGCCGGCAACCCTATGACGCGCAACCGAGTGATGAAAAAAATAAAATGCTTGGGCGAGTTGCCGATGCTGGCGGTTAAAACTAACGAAGAATTAATGATTGCCAGAGAAGTGAAAGAATTAATTAGTAATTTTTAATAAAGTAGTAATTAAAGGTTTAAATTTATGATTTTTCTCGTTGCGGAACTCGCCCGAGATTACTCGGGCTCAAACAGTCCTCGCTTCGAAAAATAATAAATTCAAACCTTTGTAATTTTTTTAATGAAAAAGCCGTATGATGAAACGTTTATTCAATGGAGAAATAAATAGTATTACCGTGGCCGCTTTGCTGGTCGGCGGTTCTTCTTTAATCAGCCGTTTGCTCGGAATTTTCCGCGATCGTATTTTAGCCGGCCAATTCGGCGCCGGCGATACTTTAGATATTTATTATGCCGCTTTTCGCATTCCGGATTTAATTTTTAATTTATTGGTTTTAGGCGCTTTGTCGGCCGGGTTTATTCCTATTTTTACCGGGTTGATTAAAGAGCCGGTGGAAAAACTTCGCTCTTTATTTAGCGCCGATCATAAAGAGGCTTGGCAGTTAGCCAGTAGTATTTTAAATATTTTAGGCTTTGGTCTTTTGGTTTTATGCGGTTTAGGCGTAATTTTTGCGCCCCAAATTATGCGTTTTATTACCCCTGGCTTTAGCCAAGAAAAAATGGATTTAACCGTAAGTTTATCAAGAATTATGTTTTTGTCTCCGATATTTTTAGGTATTTCCAGCGTTTTTGGCGGTATTTTGCAGTCATTTAAAAGGTTTTTTGTTTATTCAATGTCGCCGATTTTTTATAATATCGGCATAATCATCGGCGCCTTATATTTTGTGCCGCTTTGGGGAATTTATGGTTTGGCCTGGGGAGTGGTATTAGGGGCGGCGGCTCATATGGCGGTGCAAATTCCGGCGTTAGCCCAACTCGGCTTTAAATATAAATTTAAATTTGATATTTATAATTCTAATGTAAAAAAAATTTGGCTGATGATGATACCGCGGACTATGAGCCTAGCCA
>JBAXOH010000004.1:0-16679 GCA_037133335.1 bacterium | reverse complement strand
ATACCAATCCGCTAAATCATCTCGAGTGAACCCCCTTAATTTCTCTCCTGCCTGTGAAAAATTATAATTATTTAAATCATCTGTTACCTCTTTAATTAAAGCTTGCAACTTTGTTAATATCCAATCTTCAACTATCGTCAGCTTATCAGCCTTAAAATCAATTTCTCCTTTTTCAGTGTTCGGCAAAATATATCTAGAAATATTCCATAACTTATTTACCATATTTCTCGCTCCCTCAACTTTTTCTTCATAAAATTTTGAATCATTACCTGGAGCGATACCGCCAATTACGCTTAAACGCAAAGCATCGGTACTAAATTTGGCAATTACTTCTAATGGATCAATATTATTACCTGATGATTTGGAAAATTTATTACCTAATTCGTTTCTTAGCATGCCATGAATATAAACATCTTTAAAAGGAATTTGATCTAAGGCATAAGTCGACATCAAAATCATCCTAGCCATCCAAAAAAATAAAATTTCATAACCCATCTGCATCCAACTCGTTGGATGAAAATTTTGTTGCCATTTTTTTTCAGGCCAACCCAGAGTAGAAAATGTCCAAAGACCTGAAGAAAACCAAGTATCTAAAGTATCTTCATCTTGAATCCAATCTTTTCCGGCCGGTGCCTCTACTCCGACATAAATTTCAATATCATTACTAGCCCGAGGCTGGTCGGCCTTGGGCCGATACCAAACCGGAATTCTATGCCCCCACCAAATTTGGCGCGAAATGCACCAATCGCGCAAATTATTAATCCAATTTAAATAAACTTTTTCAAACCTTTCCGGCGTAATTTTTACTTTTTGCTCTTTATCTCCATTATGCCCGACCGTTACCGCCTCGCGCATTAAATCTTTTAAACTTTTATTTTTTCCTGAAATTTTCTTATTAACATCAATAAACCATTGTGTCATTGGCAAAACTTCAATCGCATCGCTAAAACGATCGGAAGTACCGACATTTTGTATTATATCTTCTTCTTTTTCTAATAATTCTTCTTTTTTAAGCCAACCAACAAATTTTTCCCGAGCTTCTAAAACCGGCAAGCCGACGTACGCCTTTCCGGCAGCTTCGGCCATTTTTCCGTTTTGATCAATCACTTGGATTAAATTAATCAAATCACCTTTAGCTTTTTGCTTTTCATATATTTCAAAATCAACCATGCTATGCGCCGGAGTAACTCCGACTGCACCCGTGCCGAATTTCATTTCCACATTTTCATCAGCAATAATTTTTATTTCTAACGACTTAGCCGCGCCAACATCAACCGTAAAAATTTGTCCAATATATTTTTTATACCTCTTATCGTTAGGATTTACCGCCACGGCCGTATCGCCAAGCTTTGTTTCCGGCCGAGTCGTGGCTACGGCTATAGGAAAATTTTTGGCGTATTTAAAAGTATAAAGTTTAGCCGGTCTTTCTACGTGCACGAGCTCATCGTCAGAACAGGTTGATTGCCCTTTCGTCGACCAATTAACCACGCGATTGCCTCTATATATTAAGCCATCATTATACATTTTTATAAATACCTCATTAACCGCGCGGCTACGCTCTTCATCGAAAGTATAAGCCAGGCGCGACCAATCGCAGCTGGTTCCCATTTTTCTAATTTGTTTTAAAATTATAGCTTTTGATTCTTCCGCATACTCTCTTATTTTTTCTAACAACTTTTCACGTCCTAATTCTTGGCGCGGATTTTTTATGCCTTGCTCTACTAGTATTTTTTCCACCTTAGCTTGCGTAGCCACGGCCGCATGATCAGTACCCGGCAAAAGTAAAACTTTTTTGCCGTTCATTCTCTGATAACGTGCCATTATATCCATCAACGAATTCTCCAAAGCATGACCTAAATGCAAAACACCGGTAACGTTCGGAGGAGGCATCATAATTGAATATGGCTCACCCTTAAGATTGTTAGGATTAAAAAAACCCGACTTCTCCCATTTTTCGTAAATCGCATCTTCATAGTCGGCCGGGTTATATGTTTTTGGTAATTCTTTGTTGGACATGTTAAAATTCACTAGAAATTTATACTAAATTTCCAGCCTTTTTATAACTTAACATTAACAGAATTACCCTTATTTTGCAAGAAAAAACGCCTGCCCAAAAATCTCTTGACACCTTTGTTTATATAAGATATATTGATTAACTGGCTAATTAAACCCTCGGGCAATTAAATAATCAAACAAATACCAACATGCTAACTCAAGAGCAACAAATTTTTGAACAAATCAATAAATCTTCCAATATTTTAATCACTTTTAAAAAAACTTGGAACGGCGACTCCGTGGCTTCGGCCTTGGCTCTTTTTTTATTTTTAAAAAAAATGGATAAAACCGTTGAAGTAGTGGCGGAAAAATTTAGTTTAGATAGGCTTTATTCTTTTTTACCCGGCTACAGCGATATAAAACACGAGCTTGATAACTTGCGAAAATTCATTATTTCTCTGGATATTACCAACACCAAAGTTTCACAAATTAAATATAAGCAAGAAGAAAGCCAATTAAACTTTATTATTTCGCCGCAAGATGGTTTTTTTAGTGCTTCGGATATTACCTCTGGCGCCAGCGGTTTTAAATATGATTTAATTATCGCGGTAGATACGCCCGACCTTGAATCTTTGGGGAGGATTTACGATAATGACACTGAATTTTTTTACCAAACTCCGATTATTAATATTGATCATAACTCAACCAACGAAGGCTTTGGACAAATTAATTTTATTGAATTAACCGCTGTTTCAACCTCGGAAATAATTTTTTCTCTGTTTGAAAGTTTCGGCCGCGAATTAATGGATGAGAACATAGCCACTTGCCTTTTAACCGGCATGATTGCTGAAACTAAAAGCTTTAAAACCAATAATGTTACTCCGATGGCTCTTATGACCGCCTCTCAGCTTATGTCCCTCGGCGCGCGGCGCGAAGAAATCGTAAATTATCTTTACCGCTCAAAAAGCATAAATGTCTTAAAACTTTGGGGCCGGGTTTTAGCTAGGCTATCTAGCGGCCAGGACAACAAATTAGTCTGGTCGATTTTAACTTCATCAGACTTTTCAAAAACTAACTCCACGGAAAAAGATCTAACCGACGTCATAGATGAATTAATAGTTAGTATACCGCAAGCTAAAGTTATCGCCATTATTTATGAAAATAAAAACGTTAACGAAAAATTTAAAGACGAATCAACTGGAGAAACTAATTTATTGCTTTACACTATAAAAAATATTGACTCACTAGGACTAATAAAAGAATTTAACCCAACCGGAACTAAAAGCTTATCCCGCGCCGTAATTAACCAACCAATTATTGAAGCGGAAAAAACCATTATTAAAGCGATCCAAGACAAACTCGGCAAATTACCTTTGTAGGGCTTGAAAAAAACCAAACATAATGTTAAATTGATAAAAAGGATTAACTCCTTTTTTTCTTTTAAATTGAGGGGGCGTGTAGCTCAGTTGGTTAGAGCACGGCTCTTATAAAGCCGGGGTCGATGGTTCAAGTCCATCCACGCCCACTTTTAAAATAAACTTAAATTCGGACAATTAGCTCAGTTGGTTAGAGCGCCACATTGACATTGTGGAGGTCACAGGTTCGAGCCCTGTATTGTCCACCGACAAAAGACATTGTGAAGGCCAACCCCACCTTGAAGCTTCGGCACCAAGGGAAGCACCGAAGCGCTCCACCCTTGTTAAATATTGTAATAAATATTATAATATTCACATAATCTTCAATATATTATGACAAACTTTTTTAAAAAACTATCCGGGCGGGACGATAAAATTAATATTAAACAAAAAGATAAATTTAAATCTGTCGATGATAAGGTAACCGAACAATCAAACATAAAGTCAGAATCAAGTGAATGGCTAGGCGAAAATTATGATGAGGGTCAGTTATCAATAGATGTTTTCCAAAACCCCAGCAGTTTAGTGGTTAAATCAACTATCGCTGGCGTTAAACCTAGCGATATCGATATTTCCATTAATAACGATATGCTTACAATCAGGGGCCGCCGAGAAATTCAGGAAAAAATTTCCGAGGAAAATTATTTAATAAAAGAATGCTATTGGGGCGGCTTTTCCCGATCTGTTATTCTGCCGGTAGAAATTGAAACAGAAAAAGTAGAAGCGTCTTTAGACAACGGCGTTTTAACCGTAATTTTACCAAAAACAAAAAACGCCAAACAATTTTCTATAAAGGTAAAAGAAAAATAGACCCATAAAACAATATTATGTTGATTAAATTTACCATCGATCGCTTCGAAGAAGACAAGGTTGTTTTAGTGGCCAACGACGGCACGATGATTATTTGGCCAAAAAATAAACTACCAAATAATATTCATGAAGGCTCGGCCTTAAGCTTTGATATTACAGAAACGGCCGAACGGGAAAAGTCGGATAAACAAACAGCTAAAGACATAATAAACGAAATAATAAAAAATTCTTAAAATGCTGGAGATTATTAATGACAAGATAAATAAAAATAAACTACTATGGTTGCTTGTGTCGGCAATCATTTTTTTTATTTTACTGGTTTTAGTTTTATCCGGCTCGCTTATATTCGATAAAATTTATCAAAACAAAATTTATCCTAATGTTTTCATAGGAAATTTAAATCTAGGGGGCCAAACTGCCGAGCAAGCCAAAAAATTAATAAACATAGAAATTAATAAAATTAACCAAGCTGGCGTGGTTTTTTCCTATAAAAATAGCCAAGCGATTATAACGCCGATTATTGCTTCAGCTGACGGAGATTTGGCCATTCAAATTATTAATTTTAATGTCGACCTGGCGGCGGAGACAGCTTTAAATTACGGCCGGCGTGAAAATTTCTTTATAAATTTAGAAAAAAAAATATCCCTATTGATTAACAAAAAGCAATTATTATTAGAAACATCCGTTAACCAAAATCAAGCAGAAAAAATATTAGAAGATGTTTTTATTAAAACTTTTCAACCGGCCGAAGACGCTAAACTAGAGATAAAAAAATCTCAAACAACCGGCGTTTATGAATTCACTGTGGCTGATGAAAAATTAGGTAAAACTATAGATTACGAAGAAGCTGTCCAACAAATGCTAAACAACTTATCCAACCTTAACAGCCAAGAAATAAAACTTTCAACTAAAACTCAATACCCAAAAATTTTAATTAAAGATTCATTAAATATAGAAAATAAAGCTAAAACTATTTTAGCCACCGCCCCCATAACCTTAGTCTATAAAGAAAATAAATGGATTATTGAAAAAGATCAGCTGGCCGATTTTTTGGCTTTAAAACCAAACGATTCCGCCACCGACAAAGTAATCGTCGGCTTTGATGAAATTAAAACTAGTGCTTTTTTACAAGAACAAATTGCCCCGCAAATAGACCAGAAACCAATTGAAGCAAAATTTGAAATAAACAACGGCAAGGTCAGCGAATTTCAAAACGGACAAGACGGCTTAGCACTTAATATAGAAGCGACTTTGGCCAAAATAGAAAATGAAATTAAAACGTCAAACCAAATTGAATTAGTAGTTGAACCTCAGCCGGTCTTAGCCAACGCCGAAAATCTAAATAACTTCGGTATTAAAGAAATAATTGGCGTTGGTACCTCAAATTTTACCGGCTCGCCGGCTAATCGACGACACAATATTAAAATTGGATCTAGCGCGGTTAATGGCACGCTGATAAAACCTGGTGAAGAATTTTCCTTGTTAAAAACTTTAGGAAAAATCGACAGTTCTACCGGCTATCTAACCGAATTAGTTATTAAGGAGGGAAAAACCATACCTGAATACGGCGGCGGCTTATGTCAAATCGGCACGACGGTATTTAGGGCAGCGATCGCTAGCGGTTTACCAATAACTATGAGACGCAATCATTCTTACCGCGTCACCTATTATGAGCCGGCCGGTACTGACGCCACGATTTACGATCCTTGGCCTGATTTTCGTTTTATTAACGATATGCCAACTTATATTTTAATCCAAGAAAAAATTTCCGGAAATATTATATCATTTGAATTTTGGGGAACTAAAGACGGCCGCCAGATTGAAAATACTAAACCGGTAATTTATAATATTGTAAAGCCGCAACCGACAAAAATTATTGAAACTATAGATTTAAAACCAGGCGAAAAAAAATGTACCGAGCGCGCCCATAATGGAGCCGATGCTTATTTTGATTACAAAGTTACTTATCCGAACGGGCAAATTCAAGAAAAAAGATTTTCTTCTCATTATGTGCCCTGGCAAGAAGTTTGCTTACTCGGCGTAGAAAATTTAACTGCACCACCGGATTCTAACACGGCCACTTCAACTACAATAATCGCCCCAAATTAAAAAAAACTGTCAGCCCAAGGCTGACAGTTTTTTAAAAAAAGACCAACTTGAGCGGGCAGGCAAGAAAATTTCCGCTAGGCGAAACACAGTAGAAACCATATTGCACCTTGCAAGAACATCCCCATGCTTGTCGTGCCTGACCCGCTTAAATCGGTCTTTATTATAGAATTTTAAACTGATTTATTAGTCTATCATAATTAAATAGTCTTGTCAAGTCTCTATAATTTTGCTATGCTTAATTGGTTTAAAACACTCAATTTATCTAATAATTTAGCTTTATGTCCAAATTTATATTAAAAAGTAAATTCCGCCCAACCGGCAATCAACCGGAGGCCATTATTAAACTTACTAAGGGCCTAAAAAACGGTTATCGCAACCAAACTTTACTCGGCGTGACCGGCTCTGGCAAAACTTTTACTATGGCCGGAATAATCGAAAAAATTCAAAAACCGACCCTGGTAATTTCTCATAATAAAACTTTAGCCGCCCAGCTTTATGGCGAATTTAAAAAATTCTTCCCCGAAAACGCCGTGCATTACTTTGTCTCTTATTATGACTATTACCAACCTGAAGCTTATATACCGCAAACCGATACTTACATCGAGAAAGAGGCAACCATTAATGAAGAAATCGACCGCTTGCGCCATGCCGCCACCCAATCATTATTAAACCGTGATGATGTTTTAATCATCGCTAGCGTTTCCTGCATTTATGGATTGGGCGAACGCGCCGATTACGAAGCCGCGAGTCAGCATTTCCAAGCCGGACAAACTATAAAGCGCAACCAACTGCTAAGAAATTTAGTAAAAATTCAATACGCGCGCGACGATAAAGAATTTAAACGCGGCAGCTTTCGCGTTAAAGGAGAAAATGTTGACATTCATTTAGCTACTGGCGAAGGCGTTATAAAAATAATTATGTTTGGGGAAATAATTAAAAAAATTAATATCTATAATATCCGACCGGGAAAAGATCAGCCGCTCTGGTCGGAACAATTTCGCCGTAAACATGGACAGGAGCTTAAAGAAGTCGCTATTTTGCCGGCTAAACATTTTATGACTCCGGAAGAAAAGAAAAAACACGCTCTAAAAACTATTCGGCGGGAATTAAAATTAAGACTTAAAGAATTGATTAAACAAGGCAAAGAAATTGAGGCTTACCGGCTAGAAAAAAAGACTAATTATGACTTGGAAATGATAGAAGAAATCGGTTATTGCAATGGTATTGAAAATTATTCCAGACATTTTTCCGGGCGCAAACCGGGTTCACCGCCAGAAACTCTAATTAATTTCTTCCCTAAAGACTATTTAATGTTTATTGACGAATCGCACGCAACTTTACCGCAAATCCGCGGTATGTACGCCGGTGACCAATCACGAAAACAAACTTTAATTGATTTTGGTTTTCGCCTACCTAGCGCTCGCGATAACCGGCCGTTTAATTTTGCAGAATTTAATACTAAGGTTAATCAGGTTATTTATGTTAGCGCTACGCCGTCTGATTATGAAATAAAAAAATCTAAGCAAGTGGTCGAACAATTAATCAGACCGACGGGGCTTCTAGACCCGGAAATCGAAGTCAGGCCGAATCAAGGACAAATTGAAGATCTAATTAAAGAAATAAAAAAGAGAACGGCTAAGAGCCAGCGAACTTTAGTAACGACTCTAACAAAACGTATGTCCGAAGAACTAACCGCTTACTTGGCCGAACAAAATATCAAAGTCCAATATCTGCACAGCGAAGTAGAAACCTTAGAGCGAGTAGAAATTTTACGCGATCTGCGGTTAGGCAAATACGATGTTCTGGTCGGCATCAATCTCTTGCGCGAAGGCTTGGACTTGCCCGAGGTATCGCTAGTCGCTATTTTAGATGCCGATATGTCAGGCTTTTTACGCACTGAAACATCGCTTATTCAGACTATGGGCCGCGCCGCGCGCCATCTCGAAGGCAAGGTAATTATGTACGGCGATAAAATCACTCCGGCCATGCGCTATGCTATAAACGAAACTAAACGCCGCCGTAACTATCAAAAAAACTATAACAAAAAACACGGTATTACGCCGCGCCAAATTACCGCTGAATTTCATGACAGTATACTATAAAATAATAAATTTAATTGAACTTCGCTCTACTTCTTAACTGCCGATGATAGCCGATGGCGAAACGGTGAGCCTCGTCGCGGACGCGCTTAATTAAATGTAACGCCGGCGAAGCTAAGGGTAATTCCAGAGGATTTTTCTGGTCGGGGAAAAATAATTTGTCCGGAGCCAAAGACGATCTCAGCCCCTCGCCCTTAGAAATAGCAATTAGAGGAATTAATAAACCTCTTTTTCTTATAATTTGCCCGGCCGCATTTAATTGCGCTTTACCGCCATCAATAATAATTAAATCAGGCAACGGCCAACTATTATTAAATCGCCTCTCCAAAATTTCTCTTAACATACCAACGTCATTCGCCCGACCTTGCCCTATTTTAATTTTAAATTTTCTGTACTGACTTTTATTAGATTCGCCTCCGCTAAATACCACCATAGATCCGGTCGCATCTTTTCCTAAAATATTGGCAATATCATAACCCTCAATTCTGTCGGGAATTTTTGGCAAGCTTAATGTCTTAGCTAATTCCACTACGTCATTAGCATATTTTTCTCCAATGCTTAAAACTCTGGCGCTAGCCAATACTTGTTTTATATTACTCAATTCAAATTTCAATCTATTTAACTTCTCTGCGCCAGCCTTATTCTTCTCTAATTTTTTTATTTTTATCTCTAACTTTTTAATTATGTTTTTCTTTTTTCCTTCTAAGAATAATATAAGTGGCTTGATCACTAATTTTAAATATTCCGCTCGACTAATTTTTCCGGCGCAAATTCCTAAACAGCGCCTGATTTGATAATAAAAACAGGGACGTTTTTGCTCTTTTTTCATATTGCAATAAGGAAAAATTTTTCTAAGCGCGCGAATGGTTTCTTTAGCCGCTTGCGAACTTACAAACGGCCCGAAATATCTTCCGGTTTTATCAACAATTCTTGTTAGAAACACGCCGGGGATTTCATCTTCAAGCGACACTTTAATATAAATAAACCTTTTATCATCGCGCAAAAGCACATTAAAATAAGGTTGATGCTTTTTTACTAAATTAGATTCGAGTAATAAAGCTTCAATTTCACTGTCGGTTTCTAACCAATTAATTTTAACTATCCGCTTTAGCATGGAATATTTAGCTGGCGATAGATTCGTGCTTTTTTGCCAATATGAAAAAACCCGATTTTTTAAATTAGCCGCTTTACCAATATAAATTATATCGCCGTCTTTATTAAAAAATTTATAACAGCCGGGGGTTGTCGGTATTTTTATTTTTTTTACGCTTTTTAAGGTCATAAAATTTACTACAACATATCATTTTTACCAATTAAAAACAACCCCTGCCCAGGGTTGTTTTTTATAATATAGCAAAGGCTATTTAATTTCAATCGCTTGTGTCGGACAGCTTTCGGACGCATTTTTAGCGCAAGGGATTTCTTCTTGACTAATAACATCCACTTTACCTTCAGCGTTTAATTTAAAAACAGCCGGACACAAAACTTCACAAGTCCCACAGCCGATACATAAATCATGATTTACTTTGATCGTCATATTTATTTATTTAAAATTTTTTCAACTTCTTGAACTAACTTCGCCGGTGTAATCATTGACTTTAATAAATAAGCGGTCGCTCCCAATTTTTTAGCCTCTTTAATATCGCCGTCTTGAGCGCTATTTGATAAAATTATAATCGGCACATCTTTAGTATTATTATCAGACTTTAAAATTTTAATGGCTTCATAACCGTTCATAGCCGGCATAACCATATCTAAGAGAATAATATCAAATTTTTTCTGTCTAGCCAGTTTTAATCCCCAAGCGCCATTACGCGCCACTTCAATTTGAAAACCTTCTTTATAAAAACGCAATTTATACATGTTAATAATCGCTTCCTCGTCTTCAATTAATAAAATTTTAGCTTGTTTTTTATTAATCGCCAGATGTTCAAAATTTTCACTGTAAACAATTTTATTTTTTTTATCTTTGAGCGTTTTGCCCTGATTATTGAAAATAGTATTAACTTTTTCCAATAATTGGCTGGGCGTTAAATTGGCTTTTATAAAATAACCGTCGGCGCCAGTTTTCATTCCTTTATTAACTTCATCGCTTTGCCCTAAGTTAGATAAAATAAAAACCTTTATTTTTTTTGTACTTGGTTCTTGCCTTAATTTAGCCAACACCTTAAAGCCGTCTAGTCTAGGCAAAATTAAATCAAGTAGTATTAAATCGGGCTGTTCTTTTTTGGCTAACTCAAAACCCTCTAAACCGTCGCTGGCGGTTACGGTTATATAACCAGCCCGCTCAAATTTAATTTTATACATATCTGACAAAAATTCTTCGTCTTCTACTATTAATATTTTCGGCATATGTTCAAATTAAATTATTTGTTTTAGACCCAAGTAACGCAAGCTACCTTGTCAGAATCTTCTTTAAATCTCATTAATCTAACGCCCTGAGTATCGCGACCGAGTTGGCTGACCGTTTTAAATGTCAGTCTTATAACTTGGCCCTTTTCCGAAATAATAATCATATCTTTATCCGCCATTACCTCGGCGTTAACCACAAAGGCACTAATTAATTTTCCGGTTTTAGAAGTTACTTTAGCCGTTTTAATTCCTGAACCGCCTCGTCCTTGAACTTTATATAGGCCGATCGGCGTGCGCTTACCAAAACCATGTTCGGAAATAGCTAGAAGCTGATATTTTTTAATTTTTTCTTTATCATTTTTAATTATACCCATGCCGACTACCGTATCATCTTTCTTTTTTAATCTAATGCCACGCACCCCGGCTGCGTTGCGCCCCATATCGCGAACATCGCTTTCTTTAAATCTAATAGCCTGGCCTTGAGCCGTAACTAGTTCAATGTGATCACTACCATCAGTTGGTTTAGCCCAAATTAATGAATCATCATCCTTTATTTTAATAGCAATCAAACCCGAGCGCCTAACGTTAGAAAAGGCACCAATCTCAACCTTTTTAACCAAACCTTTTTCCGTGGCAAAAAACAAATATTTACTTTTAGCTAATTTGTCTAAGGGCAAAACTGAGGTAATTTTTTCTCCGCCGGCCAATTGCAAAAAATTAACTATTGGCGTGCCCTTGGCCGTCCTCTGGGCCTGAGGTATCTCATAGGCTTTAAGTTGAAAAACTCTACCTTTAGTGGTAAAAAATAACAAATCATTATGAGTTAAGGTGGTGAACATAACCTCTACCATATCTTCCTCTTTAGTGGTTAAACCAATAACGCCCTTACCACCTCGACCCTGCACTTTAAAAGTATCGGGCGTGGTGCGCTTAATGTAACCATCCCGCGTCATCATCACAACGGCTTCTTCGTTAGGCACTAAATCTTCAGTGGAAAATTCTTTAACGCCACTGGCTATTACTTTAGTTCTTCTATCATCACCGAATTTTTCCATTAAACCCTTAATTTCTTTCTTAATAATATCTTTTATTTTAAGTGTTGATTTTAAAATTGATTCAAGATCTTTAATTAAGGCTCTTTTTTCTTTTAATTCATTCTCTATTTTTAATCTTTCTAAATTAGCTAAAGTCGATAGCTTCATGTCTAAAATCGCCATGGTCTGGCGCTCGGATAACTTAAACTTCTTCATCAAATTAATTTTAGCCACCTCTTTGTCGCGCGAAGCTTTAATAATTTTTATAACCGCATCAATATTATTTAAAGCAATCATTAAACCTTCTAAAATATGAGCTCGTTCACGCGCTTTATCCAAATCAAATTGGGTGCGACGTTTAACAACTTCAGCGCGGTGCTTAATATATTCTTCTAAAACCATCTTCAGGGTTAATACTTTGGGCTGAATAGCGTCAACTAAAGCCAGCATATTAACATGAAAAGTTTCTTGAAGCTGAGTCATCTTAAATAAACTATTTAAAATCTTTTTAGGATAAGCGTCTTTTTTTAAATCAACGACCACGCGTACACCGTCTTTATCCGATTCGTCACGCAAATCTTTTATACCTTCTATTTTTTTATCTTTTACTAATTCGGCAATTTTTTCCACTAAAGTGGCTTTATTTACCTGATAAGGAATTTCTGAAATAACAATTTGAAACAGGCCGTTTTTATTTTCCACAACTTCGGCTACACCGCGCATAACTATACCGCCTTTACCGGTCGCGTAAGCTTGTAAAATATCTTTTTGATTATAAATAACGCCGCCGGTCGGAAAATCTGGCCCTTTAACAAACTGCATTAAATCTTCAACCGTAGCTTCAGAATTATCAATTAAATAAGTAATTGCATCAATTAATTCTCTTAGGTTATGTGGCGGTATATTGGTAGCCATACCTACGGCGATACCCATAGTGCCATTTAAAAGCAAATTAGGCAGTTTCGCCGGCATAACACGCGGTTCCTGATGTGAGCCGTCATAATTTGGCACAAAATCAACAGTATTTTTATCAAGATCAAATAATAGCTCCTCGGAAATAGCGGATAATTTAGCTTCAGTATAACGCATGGCCGCGGCATGATCGCCATCCATAGAGCCGAAATTTCCCTGCCCGCGGACTAAGGGATAGCGCATAGAAAAATCCTGCGCCATACGAACCATGGATTCATAAGCCGCGCTATCGCCGTGCGGATGATATTTACCTAAAACTTCTCCGACTACCGTAGCTGATTTTCTGAATCTACCGCCGGCCCTAAGGCCGATACTCCACATGGCGTATAGAATTCGACGGTGCACGGGTTTTAAACCGTCGCGCACGTCAGGCAAAGCGCGAGAAACAATTACGCTCATGGCATAATCTAAATACGATTTGCGCATTTCATCGTTTATCGGCTGTGGCTCAACAACACCATAAATAGTTTTTTCTCTTTTAAAAACTGTTAAATTAGCGATTGAACCGACTCCATTTTTTACCTCTTGTTCTACAACTTCCGGTAAAACAGTTTCCGAAATATTTTTAGCTTTCGCCATCTCTTTTATTGTGGGTATCTTAGGTAGTATTATATCCTCGGCTTTAGCTATTTTTTTAATCACGGCTTTTTTCTTAACCTGTTTCTCAATTTTGTTTTTTTTCTTTACTATTTTTTTAGGCATAATAATTTTAATTTTCTATTTTTTAGTACTGCTCGCTATCGTACTAGTCGCTACCTCGTTCAGCAATTTAATTTTTAATAAATTTATCTGTTCGCCAGTTAACTCCGGCTCGCGTGGCAAAGTATTTTGTTGCTTGATTTCTTGGGTTTGTTTAATTTCGGCAATACCTTGTTTTATCTGGCCCATGGCTTGATCAAGCTCGTCTTTAGTTTGCTCCCAATTAAACGCACTCTTATCGTTATTATTTGAATTAACTTTAAACTGATATTTTAAACTAAAAATCCAGGCTATAAAAAAAACAACCATAACGCAAGCCACTCCCACCCGCATTAATAAAATTTTTTCTTTTTCTAAATCTTCGCTAGTCTGACTAAATTTTTTCTTTGCTTTAACCTCAACTTCTAATTTTTTTTGCCTCCTTTTTGGCATAAAATTGCACTTAAAAATGCTCTTTTTGAGAGTCTAAAACTACTTAAATTGTAGCAAAAAGAAGTATAAAAGTAAACCCCGTTAGTAAGTACAAAAAACCCCGAATTAACGGGGTTTTTAAATATTACAGATTGGAATAAATTTGTTTAATTTTCGTGCGAGGACTGTTTGAGCCTGAGTAATCTCAGGCGAGTTCCGCAGTAGAAAATTTAATAAATTTATTCCAATCTCAATGTAGTATATTTCCAAAAAATTTTACATGCTTAAAATCACTAATTCCATATCTTCCTGCGGTAAATCTTTTTTAAAAATTTTTAGCTTTTCTTCTTGGCGCGGCTTAATGCCTAATTCTTTAATAAATTTTTCGACGCCGTCAATATCGGCCTTAAGCCCGGGAATTTTATAATGCATTGGTATAACTATTCTTGGCTCAATCTGGGAAATTACTTCAACCGCCTTAGCCGCGTTAATTGTATATTTGCCACCAACCGGAATTAATAATATATCTGTGCCTTCAAGTTTTTCTAATTGCTTAGTATCTAAAACATGCCCTAAATCACCTAAATGCGTAATTGATATATCTTCTATCTCGATGCGGTAGATAATATTTTCTCCGCGCTCAGCGCCATTTTTGTCGTCATGAGCGCTTTCTACGCCTTCAATAAACATACCTTTAATTTCATATTCACCGGCCGTACTGATTATAAATGGGTTACCACGAATAGCTCCGGTATTATTATGGTCATGGTGGCCATGACTGACGGTCACGATATCAGCTTCGTAATGAGGCACTTTTAAGCCAGCGTCAGCGCCGAACGGATCGGTAATTAAAGTTACGCCGTCAGACCCGATTTTGTCCTGAAACTTAAAACATGATTGTCCTAACCAAGTAATATACATACGTCTTAATTTTAAATTATTTATTATCTTGAAAAATATTTTCCATCATCTTCGTCCTGTTTTTTATCACCAGGCGTTTTTATTTTAGCGGTTTTTGTCGGATCTTCCATTAATTCCGCCGCCTCATCATCGGATTCTTCTTCAATTTCTTCTTTGTCTTCTGACTCGTCTTCTTCCGCTTCATCTTCCGGCAAATAATCATCCGGAGCCGAAGATTCTTCCTGCTTATGCAAATTTACGCCGCTGATTCCTTGATTTATCATGCTATCATATTGTTCACGCGTTATCAAGATTTCTCTGGGCTTAGAACCATTGCCACCGCTAATCACGCCGGCCTCTTCTAGTAAGTCTAAGAGTCTGGCGGCGCGCGCATAGCCGATGCTCAAACGGCGCTGTAAATACGAGGCCGAGGCTTTACCTGAATTAATAATTAATTCTTTAGCTTCTTCCAATAATTCATCTGAATCTTCATTGCCGCCGCTTAGACCAACCCCGGCTATGCCTTTAACTTTTTGCCTATCGGTTATGCCTTCAATATATTGCGGCTCGCTGCTCCTATCTTTGATATAATTAACAATCCTTTTTATCTCATTATCGCTAACAAAAGCGCCTTGTAGTCTCATGGGTTTGGAAATTTCCGCCGTGGTAAACAACATGTCACCTCGACCTAATAATTTTTCCGCGCCAAGTGAATCTAAAATCGTGCGCGAATCTATACCTGAAGCCACGGAAAAAGCTATACGCGCTTGCATATTGGCTTTAATCAAACCGGTAATAACATCAACGCTCGGTCGTTGTGTAGCTAAAATCAAATGAATACCTACTGCCCTGGCCATCTGTGCTAAACGGATGACGCTAGCCTCAACATCCTTACCGGCCGCCACCATTAAATCAGCTAACTCATCTATTATAAAAATAATATACGGCATTTTCCCCTTACCCATTTCATTATAACTCGCGATATTTCTTTTACCGGCTTTAGCTAAAAGTTCAAAGCGCCGATCCATTTCGTTTAAGCACCATTTTAAAGCATTGATGGTTTTCGGCACCTCGGTTATAACCGGAGTTAGAAGATGGGGCACGCCGTTATAAATCGGCAGCTCCACGCGTTTAGGGTCAACCATAATAAAGCGCAAATCATCAGGGTTGTTTTGATATAATAAACTTATAATAATTGCATTTAAACAAACCGACTTACCGGAATTAGTAGCGCCGGCCACGAGTAAATGCGGCATTTTTGCCAAATCATCAAGCCAAACCTTACCGGAGACATCCTTACCTAAAGCAATCATAATATTTGTTTTTCTATTTTTAAACATTTCACCGGCTAAAACTTCACGAAGCCCAACTATGGCTTTGGTTTGATTGGGCACTTCAACACCCACTAAAGATTTCATAGGAATCGGCGCTTCAATCCTTATTGGATGAGCGGCTAAAGACAAAGCTAAATCATTACTCAAGGTAGTAATTTTAGTTAATTTTATACCTTCGGCCGGTTTTAGAGTATATTGGGTTACAGTCGGACCGACATTAACTTCTCCCATTTCCACCGGTATGCCAAAATTTTCTAAAGTACGCTGAATAATCAACATATTATTTTTAATATCACCCGAAGTTGGCTTGCCGATTTTAGCATTAAGCAAATCTATTGGTAAATCAATTTGGATATGAGTCTGTTTCCAGCCGCTATCTTTAGATTCTTCAACTTTATCTTCAGCCTCGTCCGGCGCATTTTTAATTTTACGCTTAAAAAAACCGGGTATGCTATCTTCGGATTTAACCACCTCGTCGGATCCAGAAATTTCAACCTCCTCTTCAGCTTCGTCAGCTTCATCAAATTCAGCTTCTGCTTCTTCTCCGAC
>JBAXOH010000003.1:0-16884 GCA_037133335.1 bacterium | reverse complement strand
GGACAAATCGGCTCATGAATATTTAAAACTTTATAAAAAATTATTAAAATAAAAAAATAAAATTTTTATCCACACTTGCCCGCCGTAACTTTAGCATAGGCGGGTTGACAAAATACAAAATTTTTGCTACAATTATATTAGATAATACAAAATTATATTATCTAAAAAGCCCGCCTTCGCATAAAGCTTTGGCGGACAAGTAAAAACAAAAACAAAATGTCATTAGCAAAAAATCAAGCCGATTGTTTTAATTTAGAACATATTGGCTGGAAAAGTTACAATACTATAAAAAAGAAAGCAATGGAGCAGGAGTTCAGCTGGTCTGGACTTTTAATAAGCTTGTCCATTGCTTTTTTTATTGTAATTATTAGCGCCTTGTTTCTTAATTTTATTTTTAACTCCGTAGAGGCGAACAAACAGCGCCAAGAATTAGTCAAAAAAAATATACAATATATTAATATAAATAACTGCAGTTAAAACAAATAAATACTGCGGATTTAGCACTTTAACAAAAAAATAAACAGGAGGACTAAAAAAACAAATATATGTCATAACAACATATGAAGAAGCTGTGTTAATTAAACAGCCAAAAACAATAAAAAATCAGAAAACTGCACAATTAACACAGCTCCCTTTCCTTGGTTGGTAATTTAATTTAACAATCAAAGTATGGGAAAAACACCGCCAGGACTCTAGAGGCGGTGTTTTTGTCTGTTTAGACAGCCTGTGATATAATAAAATTATAATCTTCTACAATACAACATAAACTAAGGAAAGGAGAAAATTATTGCGACATAAAAATTTTTATGATGCACATGTCAAGCTAAGGAAGTTCGGTAGAAAGAGAACTTGGTTAATTGCTCTTTTTCTGGAATTCTCAAAAAGGAGGATTGCCATTATGTACGCACAACTCAACTACAAGAACCAATCTTGGCAAAGGAGGTGATCCTAAAACCTAAACCACGGCCGGGCTGCCGAATAGGCAAATCCAACCATGCGTGGTTAAACTTCGTTCAATAATTTGCCGGTGATCATCGCAAGATGAATACACCGGCTTTTTTATTTAAATAAAATATTGTATAATAACTTCATAAATCAACTCGCCCCTCTTTATCCGCTAATTAGCGGGGAGAGGGCTTTAAATATTTATGTTTTTAGAAAAACTGGAAATTCAAGGCTTTAAATCTTTCGCCAATAAAAATACTTTAACTTTTCCCGGCCTGCTGGGCGAGAACCAACATGGCATTACCTCAATCGTCGGACCTAACGGCTCTGGTAAGTCCAATATCGCCGATGCGGTGCGCTGGGCCTTAGGCGAGCAAAGCATGAAAACTTTGCGCGGTAAAAAAAACGAAGATATTATTTTTTCCGGCTCAGATAAAAAAGGTAAATTAAGCATGGCCGAAGTTTCTCTTTATTTAAACAATGAAGATCGTCGAGCCGCCATTGATTATTCGCAAGTGATTTTAACCCGCCGCATCTATCGCGACGGCGAAAGCGAATATTTAATTAACCAGGTTCGCGTCCGCTTAAGCGACGTGCAAATACTTTTAGCCAAATCAAACTTCGGTCAAAAAACCTATAGCGTTATCGGCCAGGGCATGGTCGAAGGCTTTTTAAATACCACGCTTTCCGAAAGAAAAGAATTTTTTGACGAAGCCACCGGCGTTAAGCAATTTCAAATTAAACGCGACGACTCGCTTAATAAATTAATTAGGAGCTACGAAAATTTAAACCAAGCTTCGATGCTATTATCGGAAATCGAGCCGCGGCTAAAAAGCTTAACCAGACAAGTCAATAAATTAAAAAAACGCGACGAAATAGAAATTGAATTAAAAGAACTGCAAAAAAATTATTACAGTAAAATTTGGCATGAAATTAACGGAAAATTTAACGATTATAATAAAAAATTCTTAGGTCTGGAACATATTAGGCTTGAAAAAGAAAAGAAAAGCGCCCTCTTAAACCGCGAACTCAACCAACTAGAAAAACAAAATCAAAACAGCGATGAATTCAACGGCTGGCAAAAAGACTTAAACGATCTGCAAAGCCAAAAAGAAATTTTAACTAAACAACTGGCTAAATTGGAAGCTGAACTTGAAGTTAAACTTGAAACTAGCGGCCAGTTTGATTTATCCTGGCTAATCAATAAAAGTTCTGAAATCGAAAAAGAAATTAAAAAATTAAGCGAAGAAGCTTCTGGTTTAGAAAAAAATGTTGAGCAGGAAAAGAAAATTTTAATTGATTTAGAAAAAGACAAAGAGGCTATAAACTTAAAAATTAACCAACTAAACGACAAACTTTTGCGTCATGGCTCTAGCTTAAACGGCCAAAACATGGAAAAAATTAACCAGGAATTAAAAAATTTAAAAAAATTGCTGGAGGAAATTGATAATACGGATAATTTATCTAATATTAAAACAATAATAACTGAGGTTCGTGAAAAAATTAAATTGATTTTAGCTCTTTCCGGAGATGCTTTAGAAAAAGAAAATTTGGAAGAAGCTCAAAAAAATTTAATAGCGTTAACCGGGGAAAAAGAAGCTGTCGTGACAAAAATTAATGAAAGCAGTTTTCGTATTTCCGCACGCACGGAAAGAGTTAAACTTATAAAAGAAAGAGAATATCAGCTAGAAGCAGAACTTAATAATATCGACAACAAACTTAAATCAAATAAAAACACGGCTAATTTAGGCTCTAACAAAAAAGAGCAGGATAATATAAAAAATAAAATTGAGGAGATAAATCTAAGTGTTAGCGTCATAAAAGAAAAATTAAATTCATTTAATGCTAAAGAAAACGAGCAAAGAGCTAAACTTTTTTCTTTGCAAAAAAATCTGCAAAATTTACAAAATGAAATAAACATCTTAAATCACGAACTTAATGAATTAAAAATAAATTCCACCAGATATGAAACCAAACTGGAAGACCTGGAGATTGAAATCAGAAACAATTACGGAAATTTAAAAGAAATCATGGATAAAATTGTAAACGAGCCGGTTGATACGGAGGTAGCTTTAGAAAAAATTAACTCACTTAAAAGGCAAATTGACCAAATCGGCGGGATTGATCCGGAAATTGAAAAAGAATATAACGAAACTAAAGAGCGTTTTGATTATTTAGAAAATCAAACCCATGACTTAAATGAAGCCGTCGGGTCGCTTGAAAAAATAATTAAAGAGCTTGATGCGATTATTAAAGAAAGATTTGATAAAGAGTTCAAAAATATTTCCGCTAAATTTGAAGAATATTTTAAAATTCTATTTAACGGCGGTTCGGCAAAAATCGTTAAAGTTTTAACCGAAGAATTGCCGGAAAATAAAATTACGGAAAAAAATGAAAAAAATGAAGACGGTATGACGGAGCCGTTAGTCGAAGCCCAAGCGGTAGAAGATAGATTCGCGGCAAATTTAAAACGAATAAAATATCTGCAAAAATATAATGCCACCGGTTTAGCCGGTATCGAAATTTTAGCCACGCCTCCTGGCAAAAAAATAAAAGCCATTACTATGCTATCCGGCGGCGAAAGAGCCTTAACCGCTATCGGTCTTATTTGTGCTATTATTAGCTGCAATCCTTCTCCTTTCGTGGTTTTAGACGAAGTTGACGCTTCACTCGACGAAGCCAACTCCGAGCGCCTGGCTAAAATTTTAGACGACCTATCGCATAAAACTCAATTCATAGTAATCACTCATAACCGCGCTTCTATGCGCCGCGCCAATATTCTTTATGGCGTTACCATGGAAGAAAGCGGCGTGTCAAAATTATTAAGTATAAAATTAGACGAAGCTAAAACGGTGGTAAAAAATTAACCTTTTTTATGAGCTCAAAAATTCTCTCTGCCGCCGTAGTCGGCCTAGACGCCGAATTGATTGAGGTGGAAGCCGATATTTCCAATAACCCCTTAGGGGCTTTTATTATTGTCGGCTTACCGGACGCTGCGGTTTCGGAATCGCGCGAACGGGTTAGAAGCGCCATAAAAAATTCCGGACTTTACTTTCCTAAAAGAAAGGTCACGGTAAATTTAGCGCCGGCGGATTTACGAAAGCAAGGCCCAAGCTATGACTTACCTATCGCCATTAGTATTTTAGCCGCCACTAAAAAAATAAACTGCGAGGATTTTTCTAACTTTTTGTTTGTCGGCGAATTAGCTTTAAACGGCGAGCTTAGACCGGTTAACGGTATTTTACCTATCGCCATTAAGGCTAAAAATAAAAATCTAACCGCTATGTTTGTGCCCGCGGCCAACGCGAGTGAGGCAAAACTAGTTAAAGATCTTGAAGTTATACCGGTAAATAATTTAATTGATCTAGTCGCTCATTTAGAAGGCCGCAAACTAATCCCCGGAGCGCCTTATACGGAATTTAATTTTACCAATACTAAAATTGAATTTGATATGGCTTATATAAAAGGCCAAGAGCATGTTAAGCGGGCTATGGAAATTTCGGCCGCCGGCGCACATAATGTCTTAATGAGCGGCCCGCCCGGTTCGGGGAAAACCTTAATCGCTCGCACCATGCCTTCAATTTTACCTAATTTATCCTTAAAAGAAGCTGTGGAAATAACTAAAATTTACAGTGTAGCCGGAGAATTACCGGCCGAAACCGCGTTAATGACTTCGCGACCTTTTAGATCACCTCATCACACGGCCTCGGGAGTCGCTTTAGTCGGGGGTGGTACCTGGCCGCGGCCGGGCGAAATTTCTTTAGCTCATCGCGGTGTTTTATTTTTAGATGAATTCGCCGAATTCACCCGCCAAGTACTGGAAAACTTAAGACAGCCTTTAGAAGACGGCGTAATTCATGTTAGCCGCGCCGCCAGTAATTTAAGCTTCCCGGCTAAATTTATTTTAGTGGCCGCCTCCAACCCTTGCCCCTGCGGCTATTCAGGCGACCGGGAAAAAAATTGTATCTGTTCAAGCACGCAGATAATTAATTACAAAAAGAAAATTTCCGGCCCGATTTTAGACCGAATTGATTTGCATATTGAAGTGCCAAGAATAAAATTTGATAAACTGGCGTCAAACATAAATAGCGAGAAGTCGGCGGAAATAAAAAAGCGGGTGGAAAACGCGCGAATTTTGCAAAATCAACGTTTCACCGGCACTAATTTCATAACCAATTCGGAAATGTCGCCGGAAGCGGTTAAGCATTTTTGCCGAGTTGATAATACTTCAACGAATTTACTGCATCAGGCCGTAGATCAAATGCATTTATCGGCTAGGGGTTATTTTCGCATTCTTAAACTGGCTCGAACTATCGCCGATCTGGCGGGCGTTGACAATATTCTAACACCTCATATAGCCGAAGCCCTGCAGTATCGCCCCAGAATAGAATAAAGCAGACTATTTTTTTATAATATTGTTTATGTTATAATATTATTAGTTAAATCTAATAATTACTAACCCTGCCTAACATTATAAAAGCAGGAAAATCGTTTAAAAATTATGAAAAATAAAATAATTATATTATTTCTTCTCTTTGTTTTTATTCTTACTTCTGGTTTCGGCTGCGCGCTAGTTGATAAAAAAACTCAAGCGGCCATGACGCCAATTACTCTTAATTATTGGCGCGTTTATGACGGCGAAGATGCTTTTGAAGAAATTTTAGCCGCTTATAAAATACTGCATCCTTTTATTACCATAAATTACCGTAAATTGCGCTATGATGAATATGAAAGCGAGCTTATAAACGCTTTAGCCGAAGATCGCGGCCCGGATATTTTTTCCATTCATAATACTTGGACAAAAAAATATGCAAGCAAAATCGCGCCTATGCCGGCTACCATCACGATGGCTTACCCGGTGACTAAAGGAACTCTAAAAAAAGAAATCATCCCGGAACTAAGAACCGCTAAAAGCCTGAGTTTAAATGACCTAAAAAATAATTTTGTGGATGCGGTTTATCAAGATGTGGCTATACCGACTCTTAACGAAACATCCAAGCAATATGAAGAAAAAATTTATGGTTTGCCGTTATCCGTTGATACTTTAGCTATGTATTATAATAAAGATTTATTTAATAACGCCGGCATAGCCGAACCGCCGGTTTACTGGAATAACACCTTCCAGCAAAATGTTAAAAAAATGACTAAACAAAATGAAAAGGGAGAAATTGTCCAATCAGGTGCGGCCCTGGGCGGCTCTAACAATATTGAACGCTATAGCGATATTTTATCAATCTTAATGATGCAAAACGGAGCGATAATGACGGATGGCAACGGCCAAGTGTTATTTAACAGAATCCCATCAACTTTCAAAGACCAAAAATATAACCCCGGCTTAGAAGCGCTGCGCTTTTATTCCGATTTTAACAACCCGGCCAAAGAAGTTTATACTTGGAATAAAAATCTTGATAATTCTTTAAATATGTTTGCCCAGGGAAAATTAGGAATTATGTTCGGTTATGCCTATCATCTACCGACCATAAAAGCGCAAGCGCCAAAACTTAATTTCGGCATAACCAAACTACCGCAGATTGAAGGCAACACGCCGGTTAATTTTGCCAATTATTGGCTAGAAACGGTTTCCAATAAAAGTAAATACACCAATGAAGCCTGGGATTTTATTCAGTTTGAGACCAAAGCCGAACAGGCAAAAACTTATTTAACTAAAGCTAAAAAACCTACGGCTTTACGCTCTCTAGTAAATGAGCAAATTAATGACTTGGATATAGGTATTTTTACCGAGCAAGTGCTAACGGCTAAAAGTTGGTATAAGGGAGCGGATTCAAATGCTATGGAAAAAATATTCGCCGATATGATTGACGCCGTAGTTTTAAGCCAAGATAAAATAGAAAACGTGATTACTTTAGCGGCTAATAAAGTCGGACAAACGATTAACGCGGTACAATAATTAATTTTAAACAAAATGAAAAAACTTACAAAAATTTCCATTATACTAATACTCCTGATTAATATTTTTGCTATTGGAATTTTAACGGTGAACGCGACAGACACCGTGGCAACCACAACCGGACTTTTACCTGATAAACAAAGCGCTGGTGCGTGCCCTGCTGGCACTACTAATTGTGGTAATTATACTTTAAATGATATAGTAAGTGTTGCTTTAAAAATATCAACTTTTATTCTCGGAATCGTCGGTTCTTTGGCCTTAGTCGCTTTCGTGACCGGCGGTCTGATGATGATGCTATCGGCCGGCAACCCTGAATGGGTGACGCGCGGCAAACAGACTATAATCGGCGCGGTCATCGGCTTAGTTATTGTTTTTACCAGCTTTATGATTATTCAATTAGTTTATAGCGCTTTAGGAATCGATGCGGCAAAAGAAGGTGGGTGGGCAATTTCAAGTTGGTTTACTAAATAATAAAAACAGCAGTTCATGAACATATTTAAATCCAATAAAATCTACTTAGATTCCGAAACGGTTTCCGAACAGCTTCGCAGCGCCAGGCAAGCCAAAAAATTAAAACTCTCGGCAATTGCCAAAAAATTAAACATCAACGAAAAATATTTAGCGGCTTTGGAAAAAGGCGAATACGAAAAACTGCCAAGTGGCATTTACGGAAAAAACTTTTTGCGCGAATACGCGCTTTTTTTAAGTTTGGACTATAAAAAATTATCCGTTGATTTCGATGCTGAAATTAATACACTGGAACCAAAAAACCAAAAAGAAATATTTTCCAAACAGGTCGTAAAAAAACGCTACCTTTTAGCCATGCCTAAAATTTTAAAAAATATTTTAATTTTTTCGGTTATCTGCATTTGTTTTATTTATCTGGGCTACCGCGTTAATAAAATAATTTCTCCACCCTTATTAATTATAAATAATCCTGCAGCTGATTTAACTATCGATCAAACTTCTTTACTAATTAACGGCCAAACCGAAGCCGAGGCTAACTTACTAATTAACGGCCAAACCATCTTAACCGATAAAAAGGGAAATTTTTCTCAAACTATAAGCCTAAAAAATGGCCTTAATATTATAACCGTAACCGCCAATAAAAAATACGGCCGCGGTCAGACGATTATTAGGCAAATTTTAGTTAAAGAACAGCAATAATAGTATTATTGCCAACAAATTAAAAATAGTCTATTATATAGTTAATAAGGGGTGTGAACCTCTTTTAATTTATTAAATAAATAATCAATATGGACACTAAAATTAAAGCCGATAAAGAGAAAAACGAATCTGACGAAAAAATGCAGGCGGCTCAATCCGCCATAGAACAAATTAAGGAAAAATACGGCGAAGGCGCGATTATGAGGTTCGGCGATGCTAGGAAATCTGATGTTGATGCCGTGCCAACCGGTTGCTTATCACTAGATATCGCTTTAGGCATAAACGGCGTACCGCGCGGCCGCATTATAGAAATTTTTGGCCCGGAAGCTAGCGGTAAAACTACCTTAGCCCAGCATATTATCGCCGAAGTGCAAAAACTTGGCGGTATCGCCGCTTTTATTGACGCCGAGCATGCCCTAGACCCGGAATACGCCGAAAAAATCGGTATTAACGTTAAAGAGATGTTAATAAGCCAGCCCGATACGGGCGAACAGGCTTTAGAAATATTAGAAACTTTAGTCCGCTCTAACGCGGTTGATGTCGTCGTGGTTGATTCGGTCGCCGCCCTAGTTCCGCAAAAAGAAATTGAAGGCGATATGGGTGATTCTCATATGGGGCTCCAGGCTAGGTTAATGAGCCAAGCCTTAAGAAAACTAACCGGCACAATTTCCAAAACTAAAACCGTGGTTATTTTTATAAACCAAATCAGAATGAAAATCGGCGTCTTCTTCGGCAGTCCGGAAACCACCACCGGCGGTACGGCTTTAAAATTTTATGCTTCGGTCAGGATTGAAGTTAGGCGAGCGGCGCAGATTAAACAGGGCGATAAAATTATAGGCAACCGCGTTAAAGCCAAGGTCGTAAAAAATAAAGTAGCCGCCCCGTTTAGAGCCTGCGAATTTGATATTATGTATAATGAAGGCATCTCTATCTCCGGAGATTTATTAGATACCGGCGTCGTCAACGGCGTTGTCAGTAAATCAGGCAATTCCTATAGCTACGGCGACGTAAAGTTAGGCGTAGGCCGGGAAAACGCCAAGAGATTTTTACGCCAAGACAAAAAATTAATGAAAGAAATAAGAAAAAGAATTCTATCTGAAGTAAGTGCGAGAGAAGTTGAAGCTTAAAATATTATTTTTGTAATTTACAAAAACAGAGGCAATTTAGCCTCTGTTTTTTTATTTAATCTATTTATTTTATGCCCGGCTTACATATTCTCCGGTATCCGTATTTACAATTACTATATCGCCTTCATTTATGAACATAGGTGCATTAATTTGCATTCCGGTTTCAAGCTGAACCGCTTTAGTAACATTACCGGCCGAATTGCCTTTAACTCCCGGGGGCGAGCTAGTTACTTTAAGAGAAATTTTAACCGGCAATTTTAAAGAAGCCGGCTGGCCCTGAAAATATAAAATATCCACATCCATACTTTCTTTCAAAAATTTTAACTTGTCGCCGATCTGCTCTAAAGGTAAGCTAAACTGCTCATAACTTTCATTATTCATAAAACAAGCTTCGGTTTCGGTTTTATATAAATAATTCGCTTGATTGGTTTCGGTTTCAGCTTCTTCGGCCTTATCATTGCCTTGAAAAGTTTTTTCTACCACATTACCATTAAGCAAATTTTTTAATTTTGTCTTTAAAACCGCCCCGCCCCGCCCCATTTTATGATGGTCGGCTTTAATAACCGCGTAAGGTTCGTCGGCAATTTTAATCAAAGTACCAATTTTAATTTCATTTAAACTTAGCATATAAAAACACTAATTAAGATTATTTATTTTACTTGCCGGTGAACGGTAAAATCGCCATAACCCGCGCGCGCTTAACCGCAGTCGCTAGTTTGCGCTGATGCTTTGAGCAGGTACCGGTTCTTTTCTTAGGTAAAATTTTACCATAAGAATTTATGAAACGGCGCAACATATTACCATCTTTATAATCAATATCTTTTATGTTGTCGACGCAAAAATGGCATTGCTTTTCTTTTTTGATTGCTTCTTCCATATAAAATTAAATTTTCGTTATTAAAAAGGTATGTTTTCAACTCTAATTTCTTCTTCGCTGGTATTACCATCGCCCATGCCAACGGCTTCTTCAACGTCAATAACCGGTTCGCTCGGTAATGGCGCTTCTTCGGAACGACTAAAAGAATTATTGCCGGCGCCGGCGCGATCCAACATAATCATATTTTCAGCGATAATTTCCGTGCGATAGCGCTTAACTCCGTCTTGACCGACCCAGTCGCGAGTTTGCATTCTGCCTTCAAGATAAATCTTTGAGCCTTTTTTTAAATACTGGCCACAAATTTCAGCTAAACGTCTCCAGGCGACAATGTTATGAAATTCCGCTTTATCGCGCTTTTGACCCGATTGATCGGTCCAAACATAATTGGTAGCGACGGAAAACGAGGCTACCGTCTGCCCGGTTGGCGTAGTTCTTATTTCCGGGTCTCTGGTTAAATTACCGATGACCATGGCTTTGTTTAAATTCATAAATTTTCTTTTTATAAAATTAAAAATTTTTAAAATTTATAATAAATCGTTTGTTTCTAATATTTTATCCAATTTTTCATCCAAATCTTTTAAGTCAACTTTTTCTTTGTCGGTTTCTTTAATTTTCTCTTTAACCTCTTTTTCTTCTTTAATATTTCTGGCCGCTATTTTCTCGGCAATTTTTTTATCTTGAGCGATCTGCTCAGCGGTTTTTAAAGTTTTAGTTATAATTTGATGCCTTAAAACTTCATTCATCATGCGTAAAGCGCGATCAACGTTAATTAAACTTTCTCCAACCATATAAAATTCAACCAAGAGGTAATAGCCGTAACGAAAACCTTTAATCGGGTAAGATAATCTTTTTTTACCTAAATCCTCGGTTAAGGTTATTTCGCCTTGATTATTTACAATCAAAGAATTTACTTTTTCTATGATTGGTTTCACTTCGTCTTCGCTAAATTTATTAGAGACTATGTAGAGCAATTCATAATGAGGCGTCTCGCCTGATTTTACTTTTGACATAATTTTAATTCGTTAAAAAATAATAAAACCCAGATATTCTCTGATTTTCAAATAAAATTTGAAAAAAATACTGGGGTTGAGAATACCTTTAACCCCGCCGTAACGGGGCCGTTTCTTAAAGATTTAAGAAACATGGGAAAGGTTAATATTTAATTGTTCTTCCACTTTAACATAGCTTTTTTAAAATTGCAAGCGTTTAATTCTTGTGCTAAGGTTTAATTAAATATGAGATATTTTTTCATTTTAGGCAGCAACCCAACTTTATCTTTAGCTGAATTGGCGGCTGTTTTTAGTCATGGTCAATTTTCTCTAATTCAAAAAAATATAGCTTTTTTAGAAATTAACCATGAAATAAAGGCTAATATTATTGAAAAAATTGGCGGGGTGATTAAATTCGGCTTAATTTATCATGAAACGACGCCACTCTCCACTCAAAACATTTTAAAATTGGCGGCTACATTTTCTAAGCCTGAAAAAAGCGAATCAAAATTTAATTTTGGCATCTCTTTTTACGGCAAAGCTAAAATTAATATTAAGGCTTTAGGCATGGAATTTAAAAAATTACTTAAACAATCGGACATAAATAGCCGTTGGGTAATAAGCCGTGAACCGACTTTATCAAGCGTAGTGGTAGAACAAAATAAATTAGTTACAGATAAGGGTGTGGAAATCGTCATAATTGAATTTAATAAAAAATTATTTTTGGGAAAAACTATAGCCGTACAGCCATTTAAAGAATTATCATTTCGCGATTACGGCCGGCCGGCTCGCGATGATCGTTCGGGTATGCTACCGCCGAAATTGGCACAAATTATGATAAATTTATCTAGCGCTAAACTAGATGATACTATATTAGACCCATTTTGCGGTTCGGGTACGGTTATAACCGAGGCCATGCTTATGGGATTTAATAATCTTACCGGCTCCGACGTCTCTAGCCGAGCTATTTCTGATACTAAAAAAAACATTGAGTGGATAAAAAATAATTATGAGTTGCGAGTTGAGAGTTGCGAGTTGCGAGAAATAGACGCAACGCAAATTTCTAAACAGGTTGCGCCAAACTCTATTGACGCTATTATTACCGAACCATATTTAGGACCGCAACGAAGCGGTTTTGAAGTCGCTAGGGTAGTAAAAGAGCTGGAACAGCTTTATTCAAAAAGTTTAATTGAATTTAAAAAAATCTTAAAGCCAAACGGCCGAATCGTTATGGTCTGGCCGTCGTTTTCCGTAAAACAGAAAAGTATTTTTCTTAATCCGGATTTTTCCGGATTTAAAATTATTAATCCCATACCGCTTAACCTGCAAAAAAATATTTTTCTAAATTTAACCGCGCGTAATACTATGGTCTATGGCCGAGAAGATCAAAAAGTTTGGCGAGAAATAGTAATACTGGAAAAGGAAAATTAATTTGATTTTTGCTTTAAAATTAGGTAAAATATAGTTAAGTTAGTATATAATTAATTGGCCGAGATAAATTTATTTCCTTATCTTTTTTCTAACTTTCAAAAAATATGGATGAGTCAAAAATGTTTATGAATAACTTAGCGTCGTCGCCAGCAAAACCAGTCAAAGAAATAGCTATTTCTAAAAAAGAAACTGAGCAGTATACTTCGTGGGATAAATTTGATCCCTTGGAATATGCAAAAAGAAATTATGAAAACATGTTGCCAGAAGACAAAATAATTATCGAGTCTGTTTCTAAAGCCATAAAAGAATATGGAATTAAAAAAAATCAATTTGAAAACGCAGCAGATGTTGGCGCTGGCCCAAATCTCTACCCAGCTATGCTTTTATCGCCATATGTCAAAGGTAAAATAGACTTAATAGAATATTCGTCTTCCAACAGACAATATTTAGAAAAGGTATTAGGAAATAATCCACAAGGGGAATATTTAGAGCATAAGGAAAATTGGATAAAATACAGCAAAATCATTGAATCAATGTCCGAAGAAGATAATAAAGACAGTTTTGATAAAACAAAAGACAAAATTGCGATAAAAGCAGGAAGCATTTACGATCTGCCTCAAAAACAATATTCGGCGGTAAGTTCATTTTTTTGTACTGAATCAATTACTGACAAACCTAAAGAATTTCAAAAAGCGTTGGAATCTCTAATGAGTAGCCTAAGGCCCGGCGGATTATTTGTAGTTACTCATATGGTGGGTTCGGAGGGATATTATGCCGGTGAAGGTACAAAATTTCCTGCAGTAAACTTTTCAGAGGATGATTTAAAAAGGGCCTATCAATCTATTGATGTCATATCAGATTTTCACTTAGAAAGAGCAGAAGCAAGCGCAGGAGAGAAAAAAGCACGCGAAGGCTATCATGGGATGGCGGTAGTAATCGGGCACAAAAAAATGGAAGAAAAAAATAAATTTTAAAATTTTACACCAAAAAGACGCAATTAATTTATCGCGTCTTTTTTTATTTTATCACTAATTATTTATCAAAAAGTTACAAACATCCCCGTCTTGCATAATATATTCTTTGCCCTCGGTTTTAATCCAGCCTAATTCTCGCGCTTTAGCCTCGGACCCGGCTTCTATAAATTTTTGCCAATTAATAACTTCGGCGCGAATAAAACCTTTGGTAAAATCAGTATGAATTACTCCGGCCGCTTGTGGCGCTTTAGCCCCGCGGCTGACCGTCCAAGCTCGAGTCTCATCGGCGCCGGTAGTTAAAAAAGTAATTAAACCTAAAACTTCGTAAGAAGCTTTAATTAATTTATCTAAACCACTTTGGTCTAAACCCAATTCTTTAATATATTCTATTTGCTCGACTTCGCTCAGTCCGGAAATTTCTTCTTCTAGCTTGGCGTTAATTTTAATCACTCCGCTACCCCAATTGCTAAACTTTTCAACCGTATTTTCTTGAATATTTAGGGCGTAAATTATTGGCTTAATTGTTAATAATCCTAAATTTTTTATTTCTTTCCTTTCGTCTTCCGTAAGCTCAAGCTCGCGAACGGCTCGGCCGGCTTCAAGCTGTATTTTTAATTTTTCTAGTAAATTTTTTAAAATAATCGCTTCTTTATTACCGCTTTTAGCTTCTCGTCCGACTTTATCCAATCTTTTTTCTACGGTCGACAAATCGGCGAAAATTAATTCGAGATTAATGGTTTCTCGATCGCCTTCGGGATCAATTTTACCGTTAACATGAATAATATTATCGTCTTTAAACTCGCGTACGACTTCGCAGATAGCATCGCATTCTCTAATATGCGATAAAAATTGATTGCCTAAGCCCTCGCCTTTTGACGCACCCTTAACCAAGCCGGCGATATCAACAAACTCAATATAAGTCGGTATAATTTTTTTAGGTTTTGATATAATCGCTAGTTTTTCCAATCTTTCATCAGGAACTTTAACCACGCCCACGTTTGGGTTAATGGTACAAAACGGATAATTGGAAGCTTCAACTTTTTTATTGGTTAAAGCGTTAAATAAAGTTGACTTGCCAACATTAGGCAAACCAACGATACCGATAGATAAAGACATGATTTACTTTTGATACTTTATTAATTACCTCTTGAATTTAGCAGAGATTTAATAATTTTACAAATAACTGCATATTTTACATAATAAAAAACACCTAGCATAAAGCTGAGTATTTTTTCTGCGGCAGCAAGTAAATGAGATTATAACCTTTTTCAAGGGTTATAAGAGGTATTATTATATACCAAATTTAGAAAATTGCGGCAATCTTTGCTGAATTAAATAATAGGCAATTTCGGTTCTTTTTCCCCAATAAGTTTGTCTACTCGTTCCAATAAAGTATGAGCATCATTCATGCCTTGTTTTAATTCTGTTTCCGAAATAGGCAAAGAATTGCCATATTCAAGTATATTTCTTTTTTTTCTCATTTTTTCAATTCTTTTAAATTCATTAGGTAGCTCATTAATCATCAAACTAGCCGCCTGGACAGTTATCCAATGATGGCCGGGGCCGCTTGTTTTAACTCTGTGGCCGTTTAAATAAAGAATTGCCGTGCAAGCTAGCCTCAAGGAGTCATAGATATGATTATAAACTATATCTTCATCACCAACGCCCGACAAATTCTTTTTTGCAAAATGATATTGTTTATAAGCTTTATTTAATTGTGCCCTAGCATCAACCGCGTTTGTATTGACTGGCTCGATTTGATTATTTTGTAATAAACTTTGTAAATTCATCGGGGTTGCCTTTTAAAGTTATAAATGAATCGCTAATTACATTAATAATAAAACTATTATTCTCTTTTATTTTTTCAATAAATTCTTCTTTTTTATAAATATGATAATTTATTTCTCTATTTAATTCGCTTTCTAATGCACTAACTTTTTTAATTAATTCGTCCTGATCAACTTCGCCAATTAGTACTAAATCAATATCACTATCCACATTTTCTTTATTTTTAGCTATAGAACCAAAAATAAAAGATGTTTCAATTTCATTTAATGTATCAACCAACTCTTTTAGTTTAAATTCTATGCCAAGGGTTTTAGAAATAATACTTTTTACATCTTCATAGAGCGGATAGTTTTTGTTTAACTTAAAAAAACGTAAATTGCCTTTACGTTCATCTAGTAAAATTCCATCTTCAACAAACCCGTCAAGGTATCTTTGAAAATAGGAGCCTTCTTTATTCAAATTTTTTGCAATTTCAGTTAGGTAGTATTCTTGATCAGGTTTTTTAAAGAAAAAACTCAATAATTCACCTTTTCCATTTTTTAAAAAATCAAACATAATAAATTGCTTAGGTTAGCTATAAAATCATATACATTTTGTATATGACCATATACATTTTGTATATGATACATCACCTAATATATATTATATCAAACATTATTAAATAAGTAAATAGCTAATATTAGCAAAAGTATATTAACTTTATTATATTATCAACAAAAAATAGAAAGATATTTACATTTGGAGATAAATAGTAAAAGGCTCCAAGAAATTTGCCTTCACTAAGCTAATAACCTGCGGTTTCTGCGGCTCAACTATTAGCGGAGAAAAAAAATACAAAACCCTGAAAGACGGTACTGCGGTCAAATATGTCTATTACGGTTGTTGCCGGGCAAAGGATAAATGGTACAAGAATAAATATATTCGGGAAGAGGAGCTAATTAATGAGCTAATAAAAATATTAGACCAGGTGGACTTAAATGAGCTTGGTATAAGAGCCAAGTTCGAAGATGAAATCGAAAGATTTAATAAATTTCAAGGAGTGATATTCGGCAAGGAAAAGCCGGATTTAAAAAAGAAAGAAGTTGATATCCGAGCTTACGCCAAATATCTATTAAAAGAAGGAAGTATTGTTGAAAAGCGGGAGTTACTGGGAAATTTAAGAAGCAGACTGGTTTATATGAATAAGGGTATAAAATTATTAACAGATTAAAAATTATAAATTGTTTTTATTTAAAACGTGCTAATAACTTTTTAAATATTTTTTTATTTTTTTAATCAAAATGTTGGGTTTATTGTGCACGTCATGCTCCCAAAATCTTAAAATTTTCCATCCCATATCCTTATAAAATTTGTTGATTTGGAGGTCTCTTTGCACATTTTTTTCGATCTTGCTCTCCCAAAAAAATTGGTTAGATTTTGGCATTTTAAAATGTTTTTTACATTCATGCCAAAAACAGCCATCAATAAATATGACAAATTTTTTATCCTTAAAAAATAAATCCGGTTTGCCTGGCAGCTTATTGACGTTTGTTTTAAATTTTAGCCCCTCTTTTTTTAATAATTTTCTAAATTCAACTTCAAGCACGGTGTCCTTGCCTTTAACAGCCGACATTATTTCACTCCTTTTTCTTTTAGAAAAAATATCCGTCCCCCTTTTTAGACTTGGAATAGTCATTTG
>JBAXOH010000002.1:0-20133 GCA_037133335.1 bacterium | reverse complement strand
GCGATTCCCATTTAAAATCATTGGTAATGTTATAGGTCGGGATAGGGAAAGTAAACACACGCCCTTTAGCATCACCCTCCATCATTAATTCAGCAAAAGCTAAATTTATCATATCCATTTCAGGTTGAAACTCTTTATACTTTTCCGGCATAACTTTACCGCCGATAATAACATTTTCTTCTCCGGTAGTCGAGCCTGGCGTTAAATCCATGGTGATATTGGTAAAAGGTGTTTGAAAACCCACTCTAGTCGGTACATTAATATTAAATAAAAATTCTTGAAGCGCTTGTTTAACATCTTTATAGGTTAAATTATCATATCTGATAAACGGAGCTAAATAAGTGTCAAAATTTGAAAAAGCTTCAGCGCCGGCCACTTCTCCCTGTAAAGTGTAGAAAAAATTAATAATCTGCCCTAGGGCGGTTCTTAAATGTTTAGCCGGCTTAGACTCAACTTTACCGGAAACACCGCCAAAACCACGAATTAAAAGTTCTCTTAAATCCCAACCGGCGCAATAAGGCGCCAGAAGCTGCAAATCATGTAAATGCAAATCACCGTTTTTGTGAGCTTCTCTAATATTCTGGGTATAAACCTGGTTTAACCAATAACTTGAAGAAATAGCCGAGGCCAGATGGTTATTTAAGCCTTGCAAACTGTAGCTCATGTTAGAATTTTCTTTGACTCGCCAATCGCTTTGTTTTAAATAGCCTTCCATCAGTTCATCGGAATTAATCATGGATTTCATCTCGCGCAAGCGAGCTCTCTGATCACGGTATAAAATATAGGCTTTGGCGGTTTTAATTTGGCGATTCTTAATTAAAATTTCTTCAACCATATCCTGCACTTCTTCAACCGCCGGAATGCTTCGGGAATGAAATTTTTCATTTAGCTGCCCAACTACTTGATCACTTAATTTCTGCGCTAAATACATATCCGGCTTACCTACAGCTTCAGTGGCTTTATAAATTGCGCTTACTAATTTAGCCTTGTCAAAAGGCGCAATTTCTCCCGAACGTTTTAAAATTTGTGTTATGGTATTTTCTTGCATAGGATTATTTTTTTGTCGCCCCGGATTCCGCGCCCGCAACGACTCGCAAACTCGTCTTGCGTGTCGGGCGGGTAACTCGTGGTCCGGAATTTTTTGTCTTCAGTAATTTATTGAGTTCCCGCCTAAATTCATGCGCGTCTTTAAATGATTCGTAAACCGAAGCAAAGCGGATATAGGCGACCTGATCAAAACGCTTTAGTGTTTTCATGACGATTTGCCCGATTTCTCCAGCTGTCACTTCATTTTTTCTTAAAATTTGCAAATCGCGTTCAATAGAATTAACCAACTTCTTAAAATTATCATCGGTGATAGACCTTTTTTCTAATGCTCTCTTTAATCCTTTAACGATTTTCTCTCTAGCGTATGACTCTTTACGGCCATCACGCTTCACCACCATCAAATCCAAAATTTCCACTTCTTCGTAAGTTGAAAATCTAAAACCGCACTTAAGACATTCTCGTCGGCGTCTAATAGACAACCCGTCGGATGCTACGCGCGAATCAATTACTTTAGAATCTTCGTAATAACAGACCGGACAACGCATATATAAGAGTTTTATCTGTCATTCCGGCCCTAGCTCATCCTTAACTTGATTGGGATGCCGGAATTCAGGTTATTTCATCATTATTCGTTCACCTTAAAGCGGATTGGCGAAGCCAAATAAAAAAGCACTTCATTTTACTTAAAACCAGTTTAAAGTGCTTTATCGCCTTTCTTCTTAAAATACCCTATCTTGTAGCCTTTGTTTTAATTATACCACTAGATATAGTGTTGTCAAACCTACGGCCTTTGGCTAATTTTAGATTATTTTTTTAAAAAAATTAGAACATTTTACGTTTCAAAATTAAACTCTTTGATTGGGCCTGTGGATATGTGCATATGTAAGAAATTTTTTTAATTTTTGACATCTTTTTAATTCGACATTCCTCTTTAGCGGCCAAAGACTTGCTTTTCTTCCGACGAACGCAAACTAATTTTACCGGCCGGCGACCGCAAGTATATTTTGCGCCTAAAACAGAGCCATTATGCTCTCTGATTCGCCTATTAACATCCGTGGTTATACCCGTATAGAAAGTTCCGTCAGTGCATTTTAAGATATAAACAAACCACATAGATATTTTCTCTTTATTCCAGCCTAAAAATAGTTTTTACCGTGACCATGACTTCTTTATCAATAGTTGAGGTATCGTAATTACCATAATCGGAAATATCAACCGAATTAACCGGCATAACCTGTACTACCCCCATGCTGGCTGATTGGATAGCGCCGACTTTTTTACCGCTGGACTCGGCAATTTTCTGTGCCCGATCTTTAGCGTCTTTAATGGCATCGGCCAAAAGCGAAATTCTTAAGGCCGGCAGCTGGCTAGTAAAATATTCAACCGCTTGAGTGGAAAAAATCACTCCCTGATCAATTATCGGTTGAATATTTTTTGTCAGATCGGTTATTTTAACAACGTCCGATGAACTGATTTCCACCGTCTGCTGTAAAGTATATTCTAAGGGCGCGTTTTGATCATTCTTATATATTTGATTCATAGTTACGGCCGAAATATTTATTTCTTCGGTTTTTAAACCGTTGTTTTTTAAAAATTTATTAACTAACGCCTCGTCTTTTTTCATTAAACTATAGCCGTTCTTAATGTCAGATAAAAATACATTGCGGGTAAAAATTGCGTGCCATTTAGCGGAATCGGAAACAACTTTTTCTTTAGCCGATCCGCTAACCGTTAAGGTGTCGTTTAACTTTTTAACGCTTACCATAGATTGAGCAACTATAAAAGTCCCGACAATTAAGCTTATGCCTAAAATTAAGCTGGCTAACATTAAATTGTTTAATTTTGCATTGTCCATAAAATATTTTACCCCGTTAAATAAACTTGCTCCGCAAATTTCCGCAAAGCGGATTTAACGGGGTGAATTAAATTTTAATTAATTATTAGAGAATGGCCTGCGCCCTGCCGACTTCCCCGGTCTCTAAGCGCACTTTTATGCCGTGCGGATGGTTTGGCGAGTTAGTTAAAATATCGGCTACGACGCCATAGGTTAGATCGCCTCTTTTTTGATGATGCTTTTGCACAATAGCGACTTGCATGCCTGGTATTATATTTTCTCGGTTTTGTCCATCCATATTTATATAATTTATATTTTCATTATCTCCTCACAAAACATATCTGCTTTTTTCATCTTTCCGGCAACAACCTCTTTTGTTTTTAAACTTAAAACTACTGCCGGTTTTTTATTAATTATCTCCATCATTTCTTTAAATGCTCTTTCATCGCCGCTTCCGCCCATAGTGCAAAAAAATGCGACTTCTTTGAACTGACCTTTGCGTTCTTCTAAATAAGTTCTGATTGGCGCGGACATATTCCATGACCAAATCGGCGTACCGATAATTACTAAATCAAAATTCGTCGGATTTAATTTAGGCGTTTCTAATTTTGTTAATTTACGAAGCGTTGCGTCTTTACCGGCGAGTAAATAACCAACGGCCCCCGCGCGATTAACCGTGTCTTTTATTTCTTCGGTTTCCGCACCAATTTTTTTAGCTATATAATCGACTAATTTTTTAGTTATTCCGGTTCGCGAATAATAGACAATGAGTATATTTTTCATAGATTTGATAATTTTATAATTATATATTAATTATAGCACAAAACAAAAATAATCAAGGCTACGCGCAAAAAATAAAAAAACCGATTAAAACTTGACTCTCTGCCAAAATTAAAGCTACTATACATACAAATAGTTAAAATTAAACAATACATAAAAGGAGGAAATGGCTCATGCTCATTAAAAAAATTGTCCTGTGTTTTAAAAAATCGGCGCAAAAAATAAAAACACACTTTCCTGCTACTATTTTTCACGACCAGTATTATTTAAATCTAGATTTGGAAATAACAAAATTCACATTTTTTAAATTTGCGGCCACGGTCTGTCTTATTAGCACCATGCTAGCATTCACCTGCATTTACAGATTATCAATACTTCTGTTTAGCGCAAATAAATGCTTTAGTTGCTATGGCTGGGAATGGTGGACGGCATTACTACTGGCTAAAATTACATCATCATTTTTTATTATCAACTGGCAACAAATTCGCAAAAATAAAATATCTAAAAAAGCCATTTATTAGACTTAGGGGGCGAACTATTATTAGTTCGCCTTTTTTATTTTAATAATTCTATAATATCTCCGTTGCAATATATGCCTAAAGGACGACAAATTCTGTCTATAATTTTCTGTCTATCCATACCGCTCATAATCTCCGGCTTCATCTTTTTGCTGATTATCGGCGTTAAAACAATTTTTATTTTTTTTTCACTAATTACACCCGAAAGAATTAGGCCCTTTTGAGTTTCTTCTGAAAACATTTGATCAAAAATAAAATTTCCCAAGGAGTAAAAAACTAATTTTCCGTTTATAACTTGCACGTCTTGCACTACGTGCGGATGGTTACCAATTATTAAATCCGCCCCTGCCTCTATCCAGGTTCGAGCTAGTTTTTCTTGTTTGGCATTATGCACTATTTCATATTCGTTGCCCCAGTGCGGTAAAACTATGACAAAATTATTTTTAACTTTTTCCTGCCTAACCGCCTCTTCAACGCCATTAGCATTTGCGAGAACATTAACCGGTAAAAGCGCGACCGTTATATCGCCTTGCTGATAACGCCTTATTCCGCTCTCGCTGATTTTATCAGGATTGCCGTTCCAATCAATCTTGGCATTTTCTAAAATTTCTTTGGTTTTATTTAAGCCCGGCGAACCTTGATTAGCCGTATGATTATTAGCTAGCCCAACCGTAGTAATTTTTAAATATTTTAAAGCTTCAACGGTCTGGCGCGAAAAATTAAAAATCAGGCTATCGTCGAAAGGATCCTGAATAATCTCTTTATCACTAACCGGACCTTCTAAATTCAGCCAGGAGATATCGGTCCCCTGAAAAGTGCGATTGCCTAAATTAGAAAATAAGTCTAAAAAATTATTTTTCTGGAATCTATCGCCAACGTTTCGCCCGAACATAGCGTCGCCGGCAAAGACGAAGGTTATTTTATCATCCATTTTAATAGGTTCGCCGACACCGTAACTTCCAAAAATATGCGTAGTAGTTTCAGCGTCTAAATTTTGCGCTAATAGCCCTGAATTAGTCTGCGCAAAAAGATTAAAATAATTTAAATTTTTGTTTTTAGCCCAATTAACCAATAGGGCTAAGGCGGCGTTTGAATCGGTTTCGGTTTGCCAAATCTGCTTATCATCCAAAGCCGAAAGCGCTCTGATAGTTTTAATGTCATGAATTTCGGCTAAACGCGCCGGCTGATAATGAGACATATCAACCGAAGCGATCATACCGCAGTTTGAACAGTTTAATTCTAAAACTTTTACCAATTTTTGTATATCATCCGGCTTGACCGGTTCTTTAATAATCAAAGGCACCAATAATGAGTCGGGAAAAAATTCTTTTATCTCGCCCAGTAAATTTCTAATACCATGCTCGCCTAAAAAAGCGGCCGGTTCAATTTTGACCAGACCGCTATCTTTTAATTTATTAATTACGCCCGTATCGGCGCTAATTTTTTTAGTGCCATTCTCTACCAACCAATTTTGATCGCTCGTTATAATATCGCTTGAGCCGGTATTAAAATGATTAACCGATACTAAAATAATCGTTTGCGGCTGCGATTCTAAGCTTAATTTTTTAAAAAAATCTCGCCTAACATCTTTTACTAAATCATGATGCGGTAAAACAGCCGCGAATTGAGCATTACCAATTGGTTTATGAAAAAATGTAAAACTATTATTATTTTTTATCGTTTTTACGCAAAAAAATAAAATAGCAAAAAAAATAGCTACGACAGCGACAATACTTAAAACCAACTTTTCTATTTTCATATTATGTAATTTAAACTAAATGGCTCCGCAGGTAATGGCAAATTTTCGTGCGAGGACTGTTTGAGCGAGCTTCGGCGAGCGAGTTCCGCAGTAAAAAATTTACTTTTACCTGCGGAGCTACTAATATGCTTATTCTCTACCCAAGAGTAACCCACCCCATTCAACCACCGTAAAACCAGTTCTCTTAAAACTTTTAAGCTGTTGCGGCGCTAAATTAGTCGCCTCTGTATTTTGACCGAAAAAATCTAAAAATACGCGCTTAACCGTATCCGGTCTGGGCGAAATGGTGAGCGGCGCCAAGGCATTCATTTCAACGGTATCTAACCAAGTTAAACGAATATAAGGCGTCTTAGGCATTTTCGACAGCCAAAATTCCATAAAATCAGCCATCTCTTTTCTATTTAACCCTAGCGCGGCTAAATCGCTTTGTAGCTCAGCCTCAATATTTGTCCGCTTAACTACTCGCCCTTGAGTTATGACCGGATAATAACCTCGACCCAAGCCCTCCCAATATAAATTTTCATAAATCGCGCCGTCATTATTAATAATTTTTCCGTCTGGATTTGCGATAACCCGCCAACCATTATTATAGATTGGCTCGCTAATTCGAATTTTAGCGCCAACTTGTACTTTTACTTCAGTCTTGGTTTTAGGATATAAATAAATCACCGGCTTACCGCATTCGGCCATGGGACTATAGTTGCTGTCATAAAAAATATGATAATCGGCGAGTAAATCTTGCCAAATAACCAACGTCTTCTTAACTGCAAACTCTTCATAAGATAAAATTTTGTTGCCATTATAATCAGTTACACCGTCTCTTCCAATTTTATATACATCGTATATCGCTTTAAATAATTCATCGTCAGCTTTTTTCGGAACATATAATAAGCTGCCTGATGTCGTAGTGCCTATTTGAATCAGACGACCGGTTAAATCCAACGAATAAATTACATTGCCCGAAGCTGAGCAGCTCTTAGAAATTGTTGTATTAAATTGCTTTTCTTTAAATTCTAAATTCTGCTTATTAAAAACAGCTATTAAAGAATTATCGTCAGCCAAAAAATCAAAGGGCATGCTATAATACATGGCGGTAGAATCTGGCATTTTTAATATATACTGTATAAAAGCCATATTATAATCCGTGGCGATTAATTTTTTATAAAAATCACCGTTGGCGGTTGTTCCGATTTTTTCTAATTTATTCCAATCCGCCGGCATTTTATCCGACCATTCTTGTTTAGTAAATATTATATTATTTAGTGATATCTTTTCCGGAGCGTTTAATGAATCTATATTTGTTTCCGAATCAATTATTACCTTACTAATTAAACCTGAGTCAACTTCGTAGTCGGAATTTTTCTTAATTAAAAAATATTTTCCTTCAGCGGTTTTTTTAAAACGAATAACCAAATTAACACTCGGCCCTTCGGGCGGCAAAAAAGCGTTAATTATTTCTCCGCCGTCATTTGTATTGGCCACCTTATAATAACTTTCCGCTCCAACTTCTTCTGCTCCATTATAAGCAGGATAGGCAATCAATTTTAAATCACCAAGCTTTACCGGCTCAATTATCCATTGAATGCCAGATTCTACCGTCGTAGTAGCAATAATATCTTCTGTGGACGATGAAATTAAGGCAACTGACGAATTATTTTGGGTCGAAGTATTAACCGCTTTATCTTTAATTTTTAAGTTATTCCAGGTCAAAACGCCTAAAAAAACTGACCCGGCTAACAAAAAAACAACGAGTAAATAAATCGCAATTTTTCTTGATGACATAAATTTATAATTAAAAATAATAAGTTATTTTTATAATTTAACTCTATCATTTTTTCGCTAATTTTTCAATCTTAAAAAAATACAAAAAAACACCCCTTTCGGGGTGCTTATATAAAAAGTTTTCAAAGGTCTTACATCATCTTCTTCCTAATAAATGCCGGAATGCCAAGTTCATCTTCTTCTTCAGCTTCGGCGCTCTTTTTTTGCGCCGGCTCCGATTGAGCTTGCTTTAAAGGAGAAATCTTACTTTTCTTTTTTGTCATCTGCTCTTTATTTTCTTTATCTTCTTCCGCAATTATATAAGGATTAGGCGTATAGATTCTATCCGAAGAAACCGCTTCGCTAACGCCAACGCGCCGGCCGTCAAAACCGGTAGCCACTACGGTTATTTTAATTTCGTCTTTATATTTTTCATCAATGACCGCGCCAAAAATAATTTTAGCGTCTTCGTCGACCGAGGAAGTAATTACTTTAGCCGCTTCATTAACTTCATGCATGGATAAATTCGGTCCGCCGACGATAGTAAATAATATACCGCGCGCGCCCTCAATCGACATCTCAAGCAGCGGCGAACTAATAGCTGCCTTAGCCGCTTCAATCGCTTTGTTTTCACCAGAAGCTTGCCCAATACCCATTAAGGCCGAACCGGCATTAGCCATAACCGCTTTAACATCCGCAAAATCAACATTAATTAAGCCGGGCACAGTAATTAATTCAGAGATGCCCTGAACGCCCTGCCGGAGCACTTCATCAACCACCATAAAAGCGTCGAGCAAGGTAGTTTTTTTATCAATTACTTGTAAAAGTTTATCGTTAGGAATAGTAATTATCGTATCTACTTTATCAGCCAACTCGGATAATCCGCGCTCGGCAATATTTTTTCTTTGCGCTCCTTCAAAGGCAAACGGCTTGGTTACTACGGCTACGGTTAAAGCGCCTAGATCGCGGGCAATCTCCGCAATAGCGGGCGAAGCGCCAGTGCCGGTTCCACCGCCCAGTCCGCAAGTAACGAAAACCATATCCGCATCTTTAAGCATATCTCTAATTTCGTTCTGCGCTTCTTCGGCCGAACGCTTGCCTAAATCAGGATTCATGCCGGCGCCAAGTCCTCTAGTTATGGTTTTACCGATATGTATTTTTTTTGAAGCTTTATTATAATGAAGAGCCTGAACATCGGTATTAACCGCGATGAATTCCACGCCGCGAATACCGGCATCAATCATACGATTGACCGCGCTACCGCCGGAACCGCCGACGCCGATAACTTTTATTTTGGCAAATGTTTCCACAACTGGTTTTACTTCCGCCATATAGTTAATTGATTAAGTTAATAACTAACTTTATCTTAACCTATTATTATATTTTTATCAAGAGTTATAAATTGCTTAAAAAACAAGGGCTGTATAAAAGATTTATACACTACAGCAAGCAACGTTAGCTTTGGTTAAATTTAATAAATTTAATCAGATTACTGGCAAAAAAAATTACGGAATCAGCGACTTAAACCATTCTTTAACTTGTTCTAGACCTTTACCGACCGCACCGCCGGTTGGCCAGTTTATTCTTGAATTTTTTTTACGCTTGGTTAATTGATTGCCCCAGGCAACTAGCCCTAGAGCAGTTAAATAATTAACATCATTAACTTTATCAAGAGCTAAAGAAACATTTTGATTAGAACCCAGGCAGGCGGGCAAGCGTAATTTATTTTTTGCCACTTCCACCAAATCCTTTAATTTAGCGCCATCGCCGATTAAAAAAACTCCGGCCGGAAGCATGCCCGAGCGATCTATCTTTTTTAGTTCATTATCAATTTTTTCAAAAATCTCTTCTACCCGCGCTTCAATAATTTCAGCCACATATTTTTTAGAAATTACCATACTATCCTCGGAAATATTTTCTTCTTTAGCCAAATCACTTATATCCACTTCGTCTTTTTTAGTGAATTTATCGCTTCTAGCCGAACCGTATTCAATCTTAATTCTTTCGGCTAAATTAATCGGGCACCTAAGCCCGATAGCTACGTCGGCCGTTATATGCTCGGAGCCGATAGCGATTACCGCGGCATGGAGCAACTCACCTTCTTCAAAAACCGCTAAGCTAGTGGTTGAGGAGCCGATATTAATCAAAGCTGCTCCCAATTCCTTTTGTTTAGAGCCAATAACAACTTCGGCGGCAGCCAAGGGCGATAAAACCAAATCTTCAATTTCTAAACTGGTGCGATAAATAGCTTTAGTTAAATTTTTTATTTGGGTAGACAGGCCTTGAATAATCAAAGTTTCAACTTCTAGTCTGACGCCGGTCATACCAATCGGATCTTTTATATCTTCCTGGTTATCCACCGTAAACCTAACCGGTATGACATGAAGAATTTCATAATTAGGCGGCACCGACAAAGCTTGGGCCGCTTCAACCGCTCGATTAACATCATCTTCAGTTATTTCATTATCGCTACGGCTAACCGCTACTACACCTTGGCTTTTTTCACATTTTAAATTAGGGCCGTTTATGCCTACCCAAACGTTAGTTATCGGAACGCCGATTAATCTTTCGGCCTTTTCTAAGCAAGCCGAAATAGCCGAAGTGGCATCTTCTATGCTGTTAACTACGCCTCGGTTTATGCCTTGAGCCGGCACCGTAACCGCGCCTAAAATTTGCAGTTGTTCACCTGATTCGCTAACCGTTTTTTGACCGGCTACCAATCTAATAGAAGTTGAGCCGATATCAAGTCCGGCAATAATGTTTCCTTTCATAATATTCTTATTATACTAAAAAATTATCTTAATGTCCAAATATTTTATACACATAGGGAAAAAATATAATCACACCAATAATTACCGCTGCCATTGAAGATAATAAAACCGCTGCCGCCATAATATCTTTAATTTCTTTAACATAAGTATTAATTCTTGGCTTTAAAACATCGGTAATGCGTTCAACCGCGCTGTTAGTAATTTCCGCGGTTAAAACCAGGCAAACCACCAGAGTTAAAATCGCCCATTCAAGCCGGCTAATGGAAAAATAAATTCCTAAAATTAAAACTATTAAGCTGGCTAAAATTTGAATCTTTAAATTTTGCTCTTCTTGAAAAGTTTTAAATAACCCCTTAATGGCGTAGCCATAGCTTTTAAATAACCTGCTCAACTTTATCATAAATAATTTTTTATAAATATCTCCCCCATTTTTATCATTTTATCTCTGTCTTCGTCGGTTTTATCGTTATAACCTAAAAGATGCAATAGGCTATGCACTAAAATAAAAATTAATTCCCTTTGAGCGCTATTTTTGAAATTACCGGCCTGACGCTTAATTTGGCTGTAATCAATAATAATTTCCCCGAAACAGTCATCGTCGCCGAGTTGCCCCGGCAAATTTCTCCCGGCATTATTTAACGGTGAAAAAGATAAAACATCAGTCGTTTTATTTAAACCCCGATATTTTAAATTTAATTTTTTTATTTCAGCGTCGCTAACAAAAGCCAAAGAAAGTTCTTTATTTTTAATTTTATAAACTCGGCTAAAAATTCTAACCACTCTTCCAACGAGCTTCAAGTCAATCTTAAAATTAGACTGATTATTAATTTCAATCTTCATGCTAAAGCGCTTACTCTTTTAAATTAAACGACCTAATCATCATTTTGGCAATATTAAAATATTCCAAGATATTTCCATCACCGGGATTATAGGTTAAATTAAATATATAATTTTTATTTTTACTTATTATATATATATTCAAACCATCCGGACTTTTAATCCCCTGCCAGTTAAAGCCGTTTACCCTGTCCGCTTCATTAATAGCTGCGACGCCAAGCTGTTCCATATACCACTCGTCAAGCGTCTGCATATTAGTATTGGGCTGGACTATAACCTGCACAAACTGATTATCGCCCGTTTTAAACATCACCGAGTCATCCCCGCCGTTCATGCTGGTTTGCCAAGTTGCAGGATAAAGCAACTCGTAAAAAAAAGTTTTATTCTCATAAGGAGAAATATTGGAATTAGCGGTTAATTTCCCTTCGCCGGCCGGATTATATAAATTCAACAATTCGGCGCCGTCGAGATAACCATCGCCGTCAGTATCGGCCGTTGTTGGGGATGTGCCTAAAAGAATCTCTTCAATATCGGTTAAACCGTCATTATCGCTATCCGCGCCAACACTCAAGATAGGGCCTGTTTCCTCGGGCGCAATTTCAGGAGTTGTAGTGGCAACGGTTGTAGTCGCGATTTCATCGCCGAGAGGCAAGGACGTTATCTCGGTTCCGGTGGCGGTTAAAATATCCTGGGCTTCAACGGTTGGTTCGACTTCCGGCTTGATTTGATTCGTCTGGGTTGTCGGTTCTTGAGTAATAACTATATTTGGTTTTCTAAATAAAAAATAATATAAAGCCGCTGAAGCTACCAATAAAACTACCGCCCCGCCGCTAATTATCACTAAACCGATATTTTTAGCGCTATTTTGTTTAACCGCATGATTGCGAAAACTCCCGGGCATAACATGAATAGCTATATTATCAACTTCAACCAGTTCTTCTGCTACCGGCTCAGAAACTTTTTCCTTGGCTGATTCAAATTGTTCTACTTTGTTTTTTTTAAAAAAATCAAACATATTATTTTATATTATTTATATCCAAGAATTTTCCCGGCCCATTAGGATTAAACCCACCTGCAACTTCTTGCCCGTCCGAATAACCATCACCGTCAGTATCTAACTTTAAAGGATTCGTACCGTAAACTTTAACTTCTTCTCTGTCGGTTAAACCGTCCTGATCAGTATCCGGATTAATAATATTAGTACCAAGTACAACTTCTTCTTCGTCGGTTAAACCGTCCTGATCGCTATCGGTCGGCACCGCTATAATGGGCTGAATTGGCTGACTAACAATATTATTAATTTCTTCTGCCGATGGCGTAGGAATTTCAGGAACAGCCTGATTATTATCAACTTCTACCTGCTGAGACTCAGTATTGGCATTATTTATATTAACCGGCGCCGTGCTTTTAACCATTAATCTTAAACCAAAATAGCCACCACCAACCACAACAATTAAACCGCCGAATATCAAGCCGAATATCATTATTTTATTTTTTAACCAGCCGGTCTCCACCGGTATAACCGTGCTTGAATACGGCAAAGGATTATTGTCTCTTGGTCTAAGCGCCTCGGGCTTTACGGTTTTATCCACTTCGGAAAAAATATCTTCAGCTTTATTCGGTATTGATCCGGCCGATCCCGCAGGCACGCTATTAGTATTTTGTTTGTCTAATTCATCAAACATAAAATTGTTTATTAAAATTATTAATAAATTATAATATTACTAAATTAATTTCTTCTGATTTATTGCTTTCATTAGCTTTAAGATCCAGAGACGCAACCGCGAAATAGTAGGTAGCCCCCGCAGTTAAATCACTTATGGTAATCGCGCATTCCCCCGTAGCTACCGAACACTTACTTTTATTAAGATTAACCGATGCACCCAGAGAACCGCTAGTGGCGCCGTAATAAATTTTATAAATTGCCGTATCGTCTTGATTGGCTTGCCAGCTTAAAATAGCTTTACTGGTAGTCGCCGTACCGGTTAAGCCTTCAGGAGTTTTTGGCGCCCAAGTATCAGCCGGAATAAAATTAGTCTCATTGGAGTAACTGCTCTCGGCTCCATTTTTATATTTGGCCGTAACCGCGAAATAATATTTAACGCCATTGGTTAAATTACTTACAATCGCCGGACTGGTAACTGTGCCCGGCGCGGTAGCTGAAATAGATTGTTCATAACTGCCTGATTTAGTGCCGTAATAGACTAAATATTTATCTAAAATTTGCCCGACCGGTAAAGTAATGGCCTGCCAAATTAAGCCTGCCTTACCCCCCTGCTTTATCATATCATTAGTCGTAGTGGCTAAATTTGCGCCAGCAATATTAGGCGCGCCTTCTCTAAAAAAATAAAATTCTTTTATAATATCAACTTGGCATTTCCCCGTGCCAGTACCACAAACACTATTTACGATTGCGCCTGCTGCACAATTTCCACTGCCGTCGCTACATTTTAAAATTGGGTTTTGACCTCTAATTACAGCTGAATTACTTAAAATAGCGGGTAAGTCGTCGGCTGTACCGATTGCTCCGGCGTCGCGGCAATAATATAATTCAAAATTAGTGCCAGAGCAACCACCAGCCGCAGCCGAACAATTTCCAGGCGCATCACGCCATGGTTCCCAACTGCCGTCATCTTTAAAGGACGGCCAAGGATTAGAGCATAAAAAGACATAAATTTCTGCAGCCTTTTGTTTAAATTGGCCTATGGTTGGCAATTTATTAACTTCATCCTGAGTAATAGTGGCTTTAGTATGAAGCAAAGTATTAGCTTCCTTAACATTTTGAGCAATTAATGTTTGGGCCGGATTATCATCAAGCGCCGTTTCGCCATTTTTAAATTTCACCACCGACTTATTGTCTATACTCCAATCCCATTTCCAATTATAAACATTTTCAATCGGCACAATCGTTTGTTCTTCTAGGGAGCGAGCCTCTGAACGGAAAACCTTATCACTATCTCTGGCCGTATCATAATTAACACTGGCGATATCGTCGTCGGCCGAATCATTCGTCACGGTATTAAATAGATAACCTGACGGATTTATGGCTACATAATTAACCAAACAAATTCCATTATCAGCCGTCGTGTTTTCTTTGGTGGTAAATGACCAAATTTTTCCTTTAAAAGTAACACCGTTAAAAATTTCTTCATTAGTTGATTTTAAACCTATACCCGTCTGGCTTAAAACTCCGTTTTTTATAGCATCTGTAACATCAGAATCACCTTTTATTATAACATAATATTTTCTGTTGGCCTCTAGGGCTTGTTTTAATTTAAATTCCACCACGGTTGTTTTGTCAACTTTAGCATAACCGCTAACCGTGCCGGAAACAGTACAAAAATTTCCAGTTAAAGCCTGGGCTTGATTAATAAAAATTTTATTTAATAAAGGCAATCTAGTCAGCCAATCAACCATCTTGGCCAATAAACTTGGCTTATAAACTGCGGTTAAATATTTAGTATTAGTCGGACACTGGCTAAGGCCATATTCGCCGGCCACAATAACATTATCACTAAAAGTGCCTACTTGCATCGACTGATCAAAAGTAGCTTGAATCAAGCTATTGCGGCAAATATTATTACCGCTTGGTTTTTGATCAATTACCGTTGGCCTGGCTTGACAACAGGTGTCGTCGCCACAACCAACCGTATTGGCATCGCCACATTCATTGTCTTTAGAACAGCCGCAACAAAGACCACGCTTAGCGCCGCTGCATGACCCCTTGTTTGGCTGACATGCTAAAATAGGGTTCAAGATTTTACAACTATCCTGCGCCGCAAAAGGATCACAACAGCAAGTACCGCATTTGGTAGCCACCGGCCCAGAGCCATCTTCGTTTAAACAGTTAAAGCCGATACATTTATTAATATCACAACTTTGTGTTGAGGTGGCGCTCGAAAAACAAGTATTACCAAACTGGGCCGCGGGCGCGCATTTGTTATTGCATTCAGCTAAGGCCTTATAATTAGGCAGGCTGGAAGTAGCTACGGCCGTGTTGGAGCAGCTGCCGGCATTACATTCATAATAAGCGCAATAATTATAAGCTGGGCTGCCGGTAGCATACGGCGCCGTTCCACCGCGACAAGTGTTTTTATTTTTAGCATCAACGCAGCAAGTACCTACACCTTGGCCGCTACAAGCGGCCGTATCACTAATTTGAGCGCAATCTTGGCAAACGCCGGTTGGGTTAGCCGTGTCAACTAAACAAAACTTACCGCTAGTACCCGAGCAGTTGCAAGCTTCATTATGCTCGGTCTGAGTCGTGCCAACATTACCACAACCGGTACAACGACCGTAAGTGTTAGTGTTGGCGGTTATATCACTACCGCATTTACCTTCGCACTTCAAGGGCGAACAACAATCTTCACTGTCATAACCTATGCGGCAGCAACATTCGCAGCTGGCGCTATCGTTTTTCGTACATTTATTATTACTACCGCAAACTGAACCGATTGGACAAAGGCTCTGTTCAACTAAACAGCTACCATCAACCGCGCTAGCCGTTTCTTTAATGCATTTAAAACCGGCATCACAGGTCGAGCAAGTCGTGTTATTTTCCACACAACGCCCACCGCTAATACTAGTCCAACCGGCAGGGCAAGAAGTACTAATTTTCATAATCCACCTGCTTTGATTGTTATAAGCTAAACAATCAGCCGTGGCCGTAGCGGCAACGCCGCCGATTGTATAGTTAACATTTTTAGGCAAACCGCAAACTTTATCATTTTTAGCGCACTTATCTATGCCTGACTTATATTCGCATAAATCAGTTTTACAAACATTAAAATTATTACAGCTATAATCACAACTACCGGTTTCAACAGCTGCGCCACCGCCGTAAGTCGAGCATTTGCCGGGAGAATTTGGGCAAAAATAACTGCTTGAGCATTGGCTTAAGCCATAGCTTGAACAGGCTTCAGCGTCAGAACATTCTGTTTTACCGTCGCCATCTAAATCTTTACAGCCGCCGGTTGTACAACATTTCAAATCGCCATCGCATTGGTCTGGTTTATTAACCGTACAACTATCACATTGGCCGGTAAGGCGGTTGCACTGATTGCGAGCGCAGCAATTAAAGGTAATAGCACTGCCCGGCGCCGCGGTAGGTATATCGCATTTTTCTTGATTAATTGAACACTGCCCTGATTTAGTAGAAAACGTCCAGCCAAAACCACAGCCGTTGGGCGCGCCTTGAGCGCAAGTACCGGTCGTACGGCAGATGCCTGACCAATAAGTCCCGCCCCCGCAACATTCTTCGCCGAGTTCGCATTCCGAACTAGTAGAACATTTTCCCACTCTAAAAGGCAAAGGATTGCTCTTAAGGCCCTTGTCGTCAAATATTCTAAACGGTCCGCTTACCGATTCTAAGGGCACGTTAGTGTCAACTTTCTTATCAACCCAACTGCGCACTGCCGCATCTTTATTGTTAAAATATTGAACGCGGCCCAACCCCTGGCTAGCGCCAAACCTCTCGCCGTAAGCGGCTACCGGCCAACCGATCGGGCCATTATTCGGATCCAGTAAACAAAGTCCGGGATCAGGCGGTTTATTATTAATTGTAAAATCAGCCGGTAAACTGGTTTTACTTTCAGTATTAGTCACTTCAACTTTATAAACGCCTAAATTAGCGGCATCAACCTTAGGGACTTTCACTACAATATAAGTATCATGCCACCAATTATTACGGCAAGCCTCGGGAAAATCAATATCGCCGTTAATTTTTGTACTCGGGTCAGCCGGCCAATAAAATTTTACCGAACTTTTTTGTGCATTGTAAATCTTAAAATTACGGCCATAAATAGTTATATACTGGCCAGCCGGACCTTCGGCCGGTTCAATATATTCAATTGTAGGATTAGTGTCCGCATTGTTTATTATCGTAAAAACAAGATCATTGGAATTAATATTATTTGTTTGAACAAACACCGAGCTTTTACCGTCTTTGATATTGGGTACGGTTGCATTAACCGAAGTATTGGTCCAGTCGGCAATATCGTTAGCCGCTATAGGACTAGCGCTTTTACCGAAATAAACCGAATGAGGAGAAAGATTAAAGGCGCTACCCTGCAAATTAAATTTATCACCAAGCCCTCCGCTCGCCGGCTCAACCAAACAGATGCCCGGACGCTTTATATCATTTACTAAAAAATCTTTAAGCCGCGCGCCGCGATTATCGTCCGTAGTATCATAATAGTTTTTACTATCAACAACTTTAATCGGACCGCTGACAGCTCCGCTAGGCACGACCGCTATAATCTGTTCATCTTGCCAAAAGCTAATGCAAAGCGGATTAACCTGATTGGGAAAAATGGCAACTTTATCATCGGCGGGGTTGTTAGGATCGCCCATAAAAATTACTTGTCCGGTCGTAGTGCCGAAATATCTTCCGCCGATAGTAATAAAATTTCCCACAGCGCCGTTAGGCGTACTAGACGCGTCCATCGGGCTTACCCAGGCGATTAAAGGCGTTTTAATACAAGTACAATTATCGCTAGACGAACAAGCTAAACTATTAGCGCACTCAACCGCCTGACAGCCGGTAAGATTAGGATCAGCATCGCAGCTTTCGCCCTCTCCCGGCTGGCTAGGTTTTTTGCACAAACAATCACTCGAAGAACAGCTTAAACCCGCGGCGCATTGACCCGCGGCGCATTGGGTATCCAAAGGATTAGTTAAACATGGCTCCCCATCTCCGGGGTCAGGCATCCCTCCACCCGGTATATTACCGCAAGGTGAATTAGAACAAGAGCTGTTACAACAATATTGCCCGCTAGAGCATAGCGGATCACAAATGCTACCATCGTAAGCGCCGGTAGCTCCTAATAATTTTGACAAAATAAAACTAGCGATAGCGAACGAAGCCAGACAAATTACCAGCCCAATAACCGCACCGGTTAATATCTTTTTGGCTTTTTCAACTTTTTCCTCTTCACCTTCGGCCGTCATATAAAGCCAGCCGGCAAAAATTATTAAACCCAAAGCGATGATTCCTAAAAAGCCTAAAATTATTCTTATTATATTGGCCGCAATAATCCTTGGATCAGTTGCTCCTAGGCCCGTACCGGCCGCCGCTTCTAAGCCCACGTCAAGACCATCAGCAGACGCCATAGCAAAATTAGCCAAAGTCAATAAAGCCACGGCCAGACAAATAATTAATAATAATTTTTTTATAGTTTTAAACATTTTTAATATAAAATTACTTGCTCTGCTCCGCATCACATCACATCGCGAGGACAGAAAAAATTTATTGGCAACTGCTGTTCTTGCTTGCTTGCCCATTACAGCAAGACGGATTGCCGGTTATGCCAAGGCCGGAACAGGGCGTATAGCAATTTTGATAAATATCTTTTACGCCGGAATTTAATTGAACCGCGTAATTGGTATTTTCATTAAACTGATCATGATTAATATGGGCGGTAGTTTTTTTATCGCTAAAATTATCGGTTTTAGTTATCCAATAATTATAGCCTTTGCCGTCGCTTTTAAAATTTATGCTTGAACTATTTAAAGATGAACTCATTAATAATTTAGAGAAAGTAGCTTCCGGAGCGGCTAATAAATCCACTCCGCTGCCACCGACCGCCGGAATAACCTGATCTACTTTTGGCGGTATGGTATCGATTGTATTATTTGTATTAAACAACCAATAATAATCATCGCCTTCACCATCGTGCGTTTGACTATTGGCATTATAAGGCTCTAAAGTACTTTGCGACTTTGGTCCTTGAGCTGTGCCGTTAGCATTGCCGTCAAAAGAATTGTCCGCCATATCAACTACGCCGTCATAGGGAAAAACGGCCGAAACAGTATTGATATCAAAAGTTGCCGCGTTAACAAAAGCTTTAATTTGCTTATTGCCGGGCAAACAATAAATCGTCTGACCGCAAGAATTAATGCCGCAAGCGTCAAAAGTTAAAAATTCTACGGTTTTATACTGGTTGGAAATATAAAAATTACCCTCAATCAAACTGGCGGCGGCGTTATCAAAAATTTTAATATTATTAAAACCGCTACCCTCTTTAAAAGCTCCGCTGGCCGAAATCGGATCAACCGCTTCGGAAAAATTAATTTGTACTACGACGTTTCTTGGCTCGGTAGCACTAGGCTGAGGAATAATGCTTTCAATTTTAGGTGGCGTATTATCAATAAAAGTCCCGACTTCAAACATCCAGTCATAAGCTATGTCGCCGATTACGGCGCCAAAAGCCGGATCACCATTGGCCTTTTTTATATTTTTGCTTAAAGCCACCGAATACCAAATTTTTTCCGTAGGCGAACCTAAATATTGCGCTGGCTTAAATACAAAAGTTTTATTATCATCGGTTTTTCTGGCAATAACATCAAAAGTAACCGCGCCGGAGACGCCGTCTTTAGTTTTGTAAATCTTAATATTTTGCCCATTAATTTTACCGTCGGTTATAATCGTCGCCGGATCAATCGCCTCTTTAAAAGTAATCGCGATCTTAGTATTTCTAGGAATATCTTTTTGGTTGCGTTCCGGATAATGAGAATTAATTATACCCGAACCTAAAGCTGAAACTCCGCCGCCATCGCCTCCTCCGGGCGCTATAGCAACATTACCGCCGGCCGCGCCCAGTAAAGTATTAAGAATAAAACTAACAATCGCAAACGAAGCTAAAATAATTATCAAGCCGATAACCGCGTTTTTCAATATTTTTTTGGCTTGCTCTATTTTTTCCTCATTACCCTCGCTCGTCGTCCAAAGCCAGCCGGCATACATTATTAAACACACCGCAATAATGCCCAAAAAACCGATAATTACTCTAATAACTCTGTCGAGTGTTCCTTCGTTTTGTTTCATTT
>JBAXOH010000001.1:0-20358 GCA_037133335.1 bacterium | reverse complement strand
GAATAATTTTTTTGTTTTATATAATTTTTGTAGCACTTTTTAATTTATTTGTTAGCGTTTTTTCTTATAAGAAAGTTGAAACTTTTACTATTCCGCAAAATTTTGAAGTGCAGCCGCTATCGTCAGATAAAATGTTTCAACAATCTAATAATAAAATAATAACAGACAACAACGAGGAAGAAAAAAATTTAGTTGGACAAGAGATTTTTTCTGAAAAAAACCAAGAAGTTATTTTTCCCCAGGATGAAGCGGCGCACGCCCGAATGCTCCGGGAGTGGTGGTATTTATCGGCAAATGTGGTTGATGTTAAAAATCAAGAAAAAAAATTTAATTTAGTTCTATTGCTATATAAAAATGGAACTTCGTTATTTAAAATTAGTAATTTAGAAAATGGCAAAAATTATTTTGCACAGTTGCCATTATTAACAGATGTTAATTTTTCCGATAAAAAATTAAACATAGATTTTTTTTCTGGCAACTTAGCAGAAATAAAAAATAATGAATATCGCCTGTATTTTAATAATAAAGAAATATCAATAGACTTGTCTTTAGTTTCATTAAAAAAACCCTTTACTTTAATTAATAATGAAAATTTTCTTTATTATCAACAAACTAGAGTAGAAACTTTCGGTAATATATCTTTTGATGGGCAAAAATATGAGGTTAAAGGACTTAGCTGGATTGATCATCAAGGATTTTCTTCTTCTGAGCCCACTATCCATAATTGGCGTTGGCTGGCCATACAGCTGGATAATAATATTGAATTAGTTTGGCTTTATTTTTTATCTGAAGATGCAAAAGTAGAAGATTTTTTTAATAAAATAATTATTTATAGTGACGGTAAGTCGAGAGTATTAGATTATCCGGATTTTTCTTGGCATGATTCTAAATATTTAGAGAGTCAAAAATATGGCGAAAAGTATCCGGTGACTACCGATTTATTTTTGCCTTCCCTAGCGACTAATTTAAAGATAGACATATTTCCGCCTAATCAAGGAGTTGAACTTATGGGAGGACTTTATGAGGGTGGCGGAAATGTTTCAGGACATTTTAATGGCAAAAAAGTTACAGGAATAGTGCAGCAAGAAATAACATCTTCTAAATAAAATTTTTATTTTTATGAAAATAACCAGTTATAATTTTAAAAAGAAAATTTTTTTTATTAAAGAAATGGCTGTTCCGAAATTGAAGCAAGGAGAAGTTTTAATAAAAATAAAAGTTTCGGCTTTGTGCGGTACGGATTTGCATATTATGGCGGGCGAGTTAATAAACAAGGTATATAACAAAAAAGAAATTATTTTAGGCCACGAGTGGGCGGGAATAGTCGAGTCGGTCGGCAAAAAAGTTTATAAATTTAAAAAAGGAGATAGAGTTTTCGGTTCGCCTCATATTTCTTGCGGGCGATGCGAATTTTGCCGAAGCGGCCACAGCAATTGGTGTGATAAACAGGGAATTTTTGGTCTAAATTTACCGGGGTCACACGGCGAATATTTAGTAGCGCCGCAAACCGCTCTTTTTCGCTTGCCGCCGGGTATGGATTTTAAAGAAGGGGCATTATTAGGCGATACAATCAGTATTGCTTATCACGCAATTAAAAAAGTTGGTCCGAAGATGAAGCGAGTTTTAATTTTAGGCGCCGGTCCGATTGGTTTAACTCTTGGCTATCTTTTAAAAACGCTTGGGGTTAAAGAAATTTTTATTATGGAAAAAGAGCCTTATCGGAAGCGATTGGCGCAAAAATTTTTTGGCGCCAAGATAATTGAGCCTAATAATTTTTTAAATTTTAGGCGGACTTGCGATTCTGCTTTTGAAACCAGCGGATCGTTAGAACTTATGGAATATGCTTTTCATTCTTTAAGAAGAGGTGGAAAATTAGCTTTGCTTAGCATTAACGCTAAAAAATATCCCCTAGATACTTTGCGCCTGATGTATCGGGAGCTTTCGATTTTCGGGTGTTTCGGCTATCCGCACGAAGAAGTTCCGGAGTTTATTAAATTACTTAGCAATAAAAAAATAAAAAAAGATATAAAAAAAATAATAACTCATCAGTTTTCTCTGGCTGATATTAATAAGGCGTATGAATTATTCAGAAACAAAAAATGTGGGAAAGTTATTTTAATTTTAGAATAATGGAAAAAGATGATATTTTAGCTTAAAAAAGCGCTGAAAAAACTTATTTGATATTCTTTTTTATGGTATAATTAAAATATAATAGATTAAAACTAGCTTTTAGCTTATCAGAAATAATTTATGTATGAAATAACAAAATTGCCAAGCCGATTAGAAGTGATTACTGCGCCGATTTCCGGCACTAAAACTATCACGGTTTTAGTTATGGTGGCGACTGGCTCAAGATTCGAAAATAAGGACAATAGTGGCATCTCGCATTTTCTGGAACATATGTTTTTTAAAGGAACTGTTAAGCGTCCGACCACGCTCTCTATTTCTTCGGAGCTAGACCGAGTGGGTGGAGAATTTAATGCTTTTACCGGTAAAGAATATACTGGTTATTTCATTAAAGTTGAAGCCGGCCAACTTGAATTAGCTTTAGACGTTTTAAGCGATATGCTCTTAAATTCAAAATTCGCGGCCGAAGAGATTGCGCGCGAGAAGGGCGTAATTATAGAAGAGCTAAATATGTATCTTGATAATCCCCTTATATATATAGAAGACTTATTTGAAGAATGCCTTTACGGCGATACGCCGGCCGGCCGTGATACTATCGGAACTAAAGAGACGATTCTTAAAATAGATAGAAAACAAATTTTAGATTATATCGGTTCGCAATACAGTTCCGACAAAATAATTATTAGCTTAGCCGGCGGTTTTAAGCCATCGGCTATAAAATTGGTTAATAAATATTTTAGTAAATTTTCTAAAAAAAGTTATCAGGAAAAATTAAAAACTAATAATGAGCAAAATCGACCTAAATTAAATTTGTTTTATAAAAAAACCGATCAAGCGCATCTGTCCTTAGGGGTTAGAACTTTTGGTTACGGCGATAAGAATGAAATCACGGCAAAAATTATTTCCATAATTTTAGGCGGAACCATGAGCTCGCGTTTATTTACCGAGTTGCGGGAAAGGCGCGGTTTAGCCTACTACGTTAGAACTCATAATGAGCCGTATACTGATTCCGGCTATTTAACCACCCAGGCCGGAGTGCCTATAGCTAAATTAGCCGAGTCTATAAAAATAATTTTAGCCGAATACAAAAAACTGACCGAAAAATTAGTCAGTGCCGAAGAATTAAACCGTGTTAAGCAATGTTTAATCGGCCGCACTACTTTAAATCTTGAATCGTCCGATAGTTTAGCTAATTGGTACGCTCGGCAGGCGATTTTATTTAAAGAGCAGAAAAGAGAAGATAGAATTTTAACGCCGGAAAAATATTATCATCAGATTAAAAAAGTCAGCGCCGCGGATGTTCGCCGCGTAGCCAAAGAAATTTTCGTTAGTAACAAGTTAAATTTAGCCACTATCGGGCCATACCGAGACAAGATAGAATTTGAGAAAATGTTAAAGCTATAATTTAATGATAAGCAAATGAATAATCTTCTTGAAAATTTAAATCCGGAGCAACTAGAGGCTGTTTTGCGTAAAGACGGTCCGCTTTTAATCGTGGCTGGAGCCGGCACGGGCAAAACTACGGTTATTACTCAGCGCATCGCTTATTTAATTGAGCAGGGTTTAGCTAAATCGGATGAAGTTTTAGCTTTAACTTTTACGGAAAAGGCGGCCGCTGAGATGGAAGATCGAGTTGGCTCGCTACTACCTATAGGTTATTTTGATTTATGGATTTCAACTTTTCATAGCTTTACCGAGCGAATTTTAAAAGAGCATGGTTTGGCTATCGGCCTGCCCGGTGGTTTTAAATTATTAAACGAGTTTGAGCAATGGGCGCTAGTGAAAAAAAACTTGGATAAATTTGAATTAAATTATTATCGGCCGCTAGGCAATCCGACTAAATTTATTCGCGCCATGTTAAAGCATTTTTCCCGCGCTAAAGACGAAGATATTTCTCCGACCGCCTATCTTAAATATGCGGAGGGGCTAAAGCAAGATTTAGACGGGATGCTATCTGGGGCTGCTAACACGAGAACAGCTGATCAAGAAGTTTTACGCCTTAATGAGATTGCTAACGCTTATCATGTTTATCAGCAGTTATTATTAGATAATAACTCCTTGGATTTCGGCGATTTGATAAATTATACTTTAAAATTATTTCGCGAGCGCCCGGAGATTTTAGAAAAATACAGAAAGCAATTTAAATATATTTTAGTGGATGAGTTCCAAGATACTAATTGGGCGCAATACGAGCTAGTAAAACTTTTGGCTGCGCCTAAAAATAATTTAACGGTTGTGGGCGACGACGATCAGTCAATTTATCGTTTTCGTGGAGCTTCCATGTCTAATATTTTACAATTTAAAAAAGATTTTCCCGAAAGCCAGGAAATAGTTTTAATAAAAAATTATCGCTCGGCGCAAAATATTTTAGATTTATCTTATGAATTTATAAAGCAGAATAATCCGAATCGATTGGAATGCCAGTTGCAAAAAAATAAAAAATTAAATAAACAGCTAGTCGCGGAAAATTCCGGTCTAGGCATAATCGAAGTAATTAAAGGTGTTGATTTAGCCGAAGAAGTAGAATTAGTAGCGGATAAAATTATTGAGTTAAAAAAGCGCAGTAAGATTTTGAGCTGGAATGATTTTGCGATTTTAGTGCGCGCTAACGATTCGGCTAATAATTTTATGGCCGAATTTATGCGCCGTGGTTTGCCTTTTATTTTCGGCGCTTCGCGTGGCCTTTATGCAAAACCGTTAATTATGGATGTTATCGCTTATTTTAAATTATTGGATAATTATCATGAAAGTTTAGCTTTATGGCGGGTCTTAAATTTACCGATTTTTAATTTTATTTATGAAGAATTGATAAATTTTAATCATTTGGCAAGTAAAAAAGCTTGGTCGCTTTACGAAGTAATAAATAATGGCAGTGTTTTAAAATTTTCCGCTGATTTGGAAAAAAAAATAAAGCCGGTATTGGCTTTAATTATTAAGCATTCGGCAGAAGCCCGAGAAAAACCGGCGAGCGAAGTTTTTTTGGCTTTTATGAATGACAGCGGTTACTTAAAATATTTAGCGCAGTTCGGCGATCAAAAAAATCTTGAAGCCATAAATTTACTTAATCAATTTTTAAAGAGGATAAAAACTTTTGAAAGCTCATCGGACGATAAAAGCGTTAAAGCTTTTTTAGAAGAGCTTAATTTAGAGATGGAAGCCGGCGAAGAAGGCTCTCTCGAGTCTGATTTAGAGTCCGGCCCCGAAGCCGTTAAAATTTTAACCGCGCACGGGGCTAAAGGCCTGGAATTTAAATATGTTTTTATCGCTAATTTAGTTGATAAACGCTTTCCTACTATAGAGCGAGGCGAGCAGATAAGCTTGCCCGAGGCTTTAATTAAAGAAATTTTACCGGCTGGCGACGTGCATTTAGAAGAAGAGCGGCGTTTGTTCTACGTTGCCATGACGCGCGCCAAGTCCGGTTTATATTTTTCTTGGGCGAGCGACTACGGCGGTAAAATTAAAAAAAAGCCATCAAGATTTTTAATGGAGCTTGGGTTGATAAAAAATGATAATAAACCATCCGTCATCCTGGAGCGGAGCTTTAGCGAAGCGATAGGATCTCGAGTAATAAAACAAGATGCCATCGCGAGTTTATGCCGGCAAACGCCGGTATTCCAGCATGACAAATTAAAGATCCAAATACCTACGCATTTTTCCTATTCTCAGCTAGCGGCTTATTCTAGTTGCCCTTATCAATACCGCTTTGCTCATATTTTAAAAATTCCGACCATGGGTAAAGAGCAATTTTCTTTCGGAAAAACTTTGCACGCGACTTTGCAAAAATTATTTGTTTTAATAAATGAAAAAAAAGGTTTAGGACAAGTTGGTTTATTTGATAACAAGGTTAGTTCGCTAAAAGGCAGTATTACCTTTGAAGAAATTTTAAAACTCTACGAAGAGAGCTGGGTTGATGATTGGTTTGAATCTAAAAAGAAAAAACAGGAGAGAAAAAAACAGGGGCAAGAAATTTTAAAAGTTTTTTATGAAAAATACAAAGCCGATTGGCCGTTAGCCCTGTATTTAGAAAAAGGCTTTAATTTTAGAGTCGCTGATGGTAAAGATTCTTATGTCGTGCGCGGCGTGGTTGACCGGATTGATCAAGTAGGCCCTTCGGCTGGCTCAGGGCAGGCAGACAGCTTAAAATTAGTAGATTATAAAACCGGTAAGCCTAAAGATAAACTGACTTTTGAAGATAAAGAGCAATTATTAATCTATCAGCTGGCGATTCAAGAATTATTTAAGCAGGAAGTAAAAATTTTAGCCTTTTATTATCTTGATAATAACAGCGAAGTTGAATTTATCGGTTCGGCTAAAGATTTGGAAAAAATAAAAGTTAAGATTATTAATACTATAAAAGAAATAAAGCTTGGTAAATTCAAGGCAAAGCCTGGAGTACTTTGCGCTTGGTGCGATTTTAAAGAAATTTGCGAATATCGCAAGCGATAATTTAGCCCGGGTTAAATAAGAAAAATTTTCTATTAAGCAGGTAAAATTATAAATAAAAAATTAGCCGTAGTTGTATTTTTAAAGTTGGCGGTTAGTGTATTTATTTAACGGGGTAAACTTGAAAAATACTCTTTAAAATGGTAAAGTAAAAATATAATTTTTGTTGGTGATTATAAATTTATGTCTCTGCGTTTATATTTATTAATTATGTCGGTCATGACGATTTTCTGCTCGCTGTCTTTCGGCTATATTGTTTTTACGGTTGATCCGGAAACTACTAACAATATCGGCTTGATTCTGTTTTATTTATCTTTACTATTGTCAATCGTCGGTATTACGGCTATCATCGGTTTTATTATAAGGTTTATAATTTTTCGCCATGAATTAGTTATTAATACGGTTAAAACCGCTTTTCGCCAATCATTTTTTTTCGCCGGTTTTATCGTGGCGGTTTTATTTTTGCTTTCCAGAAATTTATTAAGCTGGTTAAATTTATCAATTTTAATAATCGGTTTATCTGTCTTGGAGTTTTTTTTACTGAGCTACGGGAAGACAAACTCAAATGTCATTGCGAGGAGCGATAGCGACGAAGCAATCTAGCGAACTATAATTTTTTATCTAAATTTACCATAGGTGAGATTGCTTCGTCAGCCCAGGGCTGGCTCGCAATGACAATTATATTAATTATGCAAGAAAAATTAATACAACTAAAACAAGAAATTTTAGCTAAATTAGCTGAAGTTAAAAAGATTGATGTTTTTCGCGATCTGGAAATAAAATATCTTGGCCGCAAGGGCGAGCTGACTAAAATTTTAAGAAGCGTGGCCGATTTAAGCGCCGAGGAAAAAAAGACTTTAGGCAAATTAGCCAACGAAATAAAAATAGAGTTAATTAATAGATTTGAAGAAGTTAAAACCGGTTTGGAAAAAACCGTTAACGCTTCTTATATTGACGCGACTTTGCCTGGCATAGAAATTAAAACCGGGCATCTACATCCTTTAACGATTTTACAAAATGAAATTGAGGATTTATTTTCATCGCTAGGCTTTATGGTGCTCGACGGCCCGGAGCTTGAAAGCGATTATTATAATTTTACCGCGCTAAATATTCCTCCACTTCATCCGGCGCGCGACATGCAGGATACTTTTTATATTGATCATAAAAATAAGGACGGACAATATGATATGCTGATGCGCACGCAAACTTCACCCATGCAAATAAGAGCTATGCAAAAATACGGTGCGCCCTTAAAGTGCATCGTGCCCGGACGCTGTTTTCGCTCCGAAGCGACCGATGTGCGCCATGAACATACTTTTTATCAATTAGAAGGCTTAATGATAGATAAAGATATAAATTTTAGTAATCTTAAAGCTATTTTAGAAGCTTTAGGTAAAAAATTATTCGGGCCGGAAACCGTGTTTAGAATGCGGCCTAAGTTTTATCCGTTTGTTGAGCCGGGTTCTAACGGCGAGTATTCTTGTTTTTTATGCGCCGGCAAGGGCTGCCGTTTATGTAAAAATACCGGCTGGCTGGAAATTGTGGGTTGCGGCATGGTGCATCCGAGTGTACTAGAGGCCGGCGGGGTTGATTCGAAAAAGTATCAGGGCTTTGCTTTCGGTTACGGGTTGGATAGATTGGCCATGCTAAAATACGGGATTAACGATATTAGATTATTTCATAGCGGGGATTTGAAATTTTTAAAACAATTTTAAATTATTTTATGTATTTAAGTTTAAATTGGCTAAAAGATTTTGTAGACATTCCTAAAGAGGTGTCACCAGAAGAGCTGGGTAAACGCTTAACTCTTCATACGGTTGAAGTTGAAAAAGTTGAATTTCAGGCGGATAAATATAAAAATGTAATCGTAGGAAAAATTTTAGAAGTTAAGCCGCATCCTAACGCGGATAGGTTAAGATTGACTTTAGTGGATATCGGTAAAAATAAATTAGAAATCGTTTGCGGTGCGTCTAACATAGAACCGGGTCAGTTTGTCCCTGTAGCTTTAGTTGGCGCGATATTACCTAGCGGCCTAGAAATTAAACCGGTCGAGATTAGAGGGGTTAAATCAAACGGCATGCTTTGCGCCGAAGATGAATTGAGCCTGGGCTCGGGTCATGCCGGAATTATGATATTGGGTAAATCCCCCCTGACCCCCTTTGTTAAAGGGGGCGGAGTTGGTCAAAATTTTAGCGATTATTTAAAATTGAATGATGTTATTTTTGAAGTTGATAATAAAAGTATAACGCATCGCGCGGATTTATGGTCGCATTACGGTATGGCGCGGGATATCTCGGCGTTTTTAAATACTAAATTTAAAGCTTATAAGCCTAAGGCCGGAATTTTAAAAGCTAAAAAAATAACTTTTAGAGTTAAAGCTAAAATTGAAGATTTTTCTTTATGCCCGCGCTATATGGCGGTTGGCCTGGAAAATATAAAAGTCGCGCCTTCGCCCAAATGGCTGGCCGATCGGCTATTAGCGGCCGGTTCACGCCCGATTAATAATATTGTGGACGCGACTAATTATGTCATGCTGGAGTTAGGCCAGCCCCTGCATGCTTTTGATAAAAATTTTATTGATCACATAATTATCAGGCGAGCCAAAACCGGGGAAATTATTAAAACGCTTGACGGCGTAGATAGGAAATTAGAATCGGGCATGCTGGTAATCGCCGATAAAGCTAAGCCCGTGGCTATCGCCGGCGTTATGGGCGGAGCCAATAGCGAAATAAATAATCAAACCAACTCTATTATAATAGAAGCGGCTAATTTTAATTTTAATTCGGTCAGAAAAACGGCGCAAAAGTTAAGCCTTAGAACCGAAGCTTCCATGCGTTTTGAAAAAGGCTTGGATCCGAATTTATGCGAGTTGGGGTTAGCCCGCGCCGTCGAGTTAATTATGGAAATTTGCCCGGGCGCTCGCGTGGCCGGAAATTTAGTTGATGAAAAAAAATATAAATTAAAACAAGGTCCTTTAGGGCTGGATTTAAATTGGTTAAATCAATTTATCGGCCATGAATTTACGGTTAGCCAGGTAAAGCAAATTTTAGAAAAACTCGGTTTTATCATTAAGTCGGCCGCTAATCTTTTTAAAGTAACCATACCGAGTTGGCGCGCGGTGCATGACGTAATCTCAAAAGAAGATTTAGCCGAAGAAATAGCTAGAATTTACGGCTACAATAATATTAAGCCGGTTATGCCAAAAATAGATTTAACGCCGCCCTCGGCCATATCGGAGAAACAACTGGAAAGAAAAATAAAAAATATTTTATCGGTTGGAGCTGGTTTAAGCGAAGTTTATAATTATTCTTTTATCAGCGCCGACGAGTTAAATAAATTAAAAATAGATCAGTCGCTAGCCATAAAATTAGCCAACCCTCTAAGCGAGGATTTAACTTTACTTCGCCCAAACTTGGTTATCGGTTTATTAAAAAATATAAAAACCAACCAAGCGTCCGAAACTGAGATAGCCATTTACGAAATCGGCAATATTTTTTTAAACCGGCCGGGAGAAATAATTAAAGACGATAAAAGCCGAGAAACTTTATTTTTTCAAGAAAAGAATTTAGCCATAGTTTTAGCCGGTGACGAGGTAAATGATTTATTCAGAAAACTTAAGGGCATAATAGAATATTTATTAAAATCTTTAGGCTTAACGGTTGTTTTTGAAAGCTCGGCGAGCATCACGACTTGGGCGGAAAATTCGGTGGCTGATATTTTAGTTGGCGCTAAATCAATCGGTTGCGTGGCCATGCTTGAAAAAAATATTGGTCGCGCTTATGGTTTAAAAAAATCAGTGGTAATAGCGGAAATTAACTTTAGGAAGCTTAATAAAATAACCAAAAATCAGCCGGTTAAGCAATTTAAAGAGCCGGAAAAGTATCCCGAGGTATTAAGGGATTTAGCATTTGTGGTAAAAGAAAAAATATTGTATAATAATATCAAGAAACAGATTATAAATTTTAGTGATTTAATCAAGCAGGTTGAGCTGTTTGATGTTTATCAGGGCGATAAGCTTGGTGAAGGTAAAAAGAGTTTGGCTTTCCATATTATATATCAGGCGAATAGGACTTTAACCTCTAAAGAAGTTGATGAAGTCCAGGAAAAATTAGTTAAGCATTTAGAAAAAGAGTTTGAAGCGAAAATCAGAGATTTTTAATTTGTCATACTGGAGCGTAACCTTTGCGATGATAAACTCGTGAAGTGATAGCATCCCGAGATTCTATCGGTCGCTAACACTCCCTCCAGAATGACAATATAATTCCCATGCAAGATGAATCAATAAATAACCAAGATGGTTTTAACGAAAAACCAACGCCTCCGCCTTTGGATAAAAATCAGAAAATCGCGGCCGCCGGCCTGGCGGTTTTTGCCGTTTTAATCGTGGTGCTTTGGGTAACACAATTAAAAAATAATATTTACGGGCCTTTTAATAGCCCGGCCGGTTCAAGTCAAATCGCCTCGGAAACGCAAACCAGCGATGAAGCTTTAAAGACTAAAGATACTGACGGCGACGGTTTAAGCGATTATGACGAACTTTATATTTATAGTACCTCGCCTTATTTAGAAGATACTGACGGCGACGGGCTTAAGGACGGCGAAGAAATAAAAGCCGGTACTGATCCGAATTGTCCTAAAGGTAAAACTTGCGTTGGCGGATTATTAGATGATTCCGCAACCGCTCCAACCGCGAGCACTTCGGGCGCTACGGTTTTGCCGGACGTTGGACTTAATAATTTAACCACTCAGAATGAAAATTTAAATAGTTTGTTAAATCAATTTAATGCTACTCAGTCAACGGCGCAATCAGCCAATAGCTCCGGTAGTTTAAGTTCCGATCAATTGAATGCTCTTAAAAATATAGACGCGGCCAGTTTGCGCCAACTGCTTTTACAAGCCGGTATGGATAAAGCCACTTTAGACAAAATTTCTGATACTGATTTAATGGCAAGTTATAGCGAGACTTTTAATGCCGGGCAGTAATTTTTTGTCCCCCTTATCAAGGGGGTAAGAAAAAAGCCTCAGAGATTTTCTGCTAAGTTTATTAGCATAGAATCTGTGAGGCTTAAGAGAGGAATTTTAGAATGAGCAGATGAAGAGTAAAAAAAATTATTCCCATCTACTTTTACCAGGATTCCAACGTTTTGAGGGTTTAGTTTCTTCCTTTTTGCTATTTTCGTCTTTGTGGTCGCTGTCATTTTTTATTTGCACTGCCTTTGCGCCGAGAAAAACCGCAGTAGCGCAACCGGTTATAGAGAGATAAGACGTAAAAAAGAACAATACTATCACTACGATTGCTAACACCCTTTTCATATAGCCACCTCCTATGATTATTTGTTTTTAAATTAATATATTTATGAAAATTTGTCAAACAAGACTAAAAATTATAGCGTTAATATTAATGATATTAATTGTTAATGTTTTTATTATAAATACTAAGACGGCGAGTGCTTTTAATCCGCTTTCCCTTTTTCAAATTGATAATGATGCGGCGATAGCAGCAAATAAGGCAACAATTAAGCAATTAAAGGCACAAGCAAACGCGTTATCTGCAAAAGAAGCTACAGCAATTAAAACGGCCCCCATTGGCGATAAAACTGCCATAGAAGCAAAAATTGCGGCCTTAGAGGCGGCGAATAAAGCGTTAATTGCTGATAATAAACAATATACTTGGACAAGGCTTTGGGAAGAGTTGAAAGATCAATCATTTGAAGTCGCCGGATCTGCTTTTAAGTCCGCACTTGGTAATTTTTTAAATACTATGGCGGCTGATACAGCGACTTATTTAGCTACGGGAAACGAAGGGCAGGGTCCAATGATTGAAACTAGACCACTCAGTAAAATTTTTACTGATGCTGGTGATAACGCAGTCGGAACTTTTTTAGAAACTTTAGGTAAAAAAGGACCGCTTAAATTTAATCTTTGCCAGCCTGATTTTAATGTGATGTTAAAAATAAATTTAGGATTGCAAAAATATACATCTAAAAAACCGACTTGTACTTTTACGGAAATGACTAAAAATTGGGATAAGGCATTAAATGATAAAGATTTTTTACCAAAATTTCAGGACATGTTTAACCCCTGGTCAAATGATTTAGGTATAGCTTTAACTTTGCAAACCAACATGGAGACGGAAATTAATAACCAGACTAATTTAGCCCTAGAAAATGCAAAAAAGAATGTTGGCTATAAGGATGTAACAGCCCCTATTAGTGGATTTATAAAAACTCCTGCATCTATAGTCGCGAAAGCAGCATTTGGGCCCTTAGAAAATGCAACAACGAAAGAAAAAACATGGACCGGTACAGTAGCTGACGCTATAGATATTTTTATAAATACCCTGGCCGGTAAATTAATGGATAAATGGTTAAAGAAGGGTATAGTAGAGAATTTTCCTGATAACAACAATAATAGTTTAGCCGATCCGGACGCGCAGAATCCGGCCGAAGGTATAGCCGGCGCGGAAAACCGGATGAGAAGTTTAACCGAGCCAAGTTTTAAAGTCCGTGGCGATTATGATATTTTAGCCGAGTTGACTATGTGCCCGGATCCGAATAAAGCTGGACCGACTAATTGCGTTATAGATGAAAAATTTCGCCAGGCCATTGAAAAAAGATTAACGGTTAAGCAGGCCATGGATCAGGGATATTTAAACCCTAACGGCATTTTCGGTTTTACCTCGGACGGATTAGAACCTAGATTTAATGAAGGCTATCCATACCGGTCAATGTTGATTTTAAGAAAATTTAGAATTTTGCCGATTGGCTGGGAAGCGGCCGCGCAGAAAATTAAAGACAACCAGGCCCAAGTCGGAGGCACAAAAAATTTAAGCGATTTAGTAAATTGTACCGCCTCTTGGTGCTACGGGTTAGTTGACCCTAACTGGGTTTTAAAAGCCGAGCAGAATTATTGTAAAAAAGAAGGCGCCGGACCGGAAATTTTATCAGAGGAGGTTTTAGATGGTGGTCTATCTATTGTGCGTAACGATACTTATTGCGCTGACGAGCAATCTTGCATTAAAGAAAGAAGCGATGGCGCCTGCCAGCTTTACGGTTATTGCACGGAAGAAAGAAGAAGATGGGATTTTAACGGTAAATCCTGCGAGCCACGCGATAATACTTGCCAAACTTTTCAGTTAGGCGAACAAACGATTTCCTATTTGCAAAATACCTTGGATTTTGGCGTCTGCAACGCGGGTAATGCCGGTTGTAAAAAATATGCGACTAACGGAAGTTATAATTCTACCAGTAAAACCATTGATTGGGACGGAACCGGCGATTCGGTTTATTTAAATAAAAGCGCGGCAACTTGTGAAGCTGAAGACCAGGGCTGTTATAGTTTTATTAGAATAATTCCGGAAAAAACCGAAACTTACGCCGACATTAAAACCGCCGGCCTTAGCGCGGCTTATAATAGATTTTCTTCAACCAATTTAATTTACGAAAAATTATTGCCTGATTATTTAAAGAATTCTTGCTATAGCTATGACGCTAACGGTAATATTTTAGACGGCCAGCTTTTAGATAATGCTCCGGCGCAATGTCAGGATTTTGTCCGTCAATGTAAAGAAGAAGAAGCCGGCTGTGAATTATATACGAATGTAGCCGACAATTCTAAAATTCCGGCTAAAGTCGGCCCTAATGATTATTGTCCGGCTGAATGCGTTGGTTATAATACTTTCGTTCAGCAAGCAACGAATTTTGATTCTAGCCGTGATGCTTATTTTATTCCTAAGACGGCTAAAACCTGCTCGGCTGAAGCCGTCGGCTGTGAACAGTTCACTAACTTAGACGAGGTGGCCAAGGGCGGAGAGGGTGTAGAATATTATACTTTATTAAGACAGTGTATTAAAAAAACCGGCAATGAAGCAAGTTGCGGTGAGTTCTATAATTGGGAAGGCTCTGACGAATCTGGTTATCAGCTAAAAGTTGTCAGTTTAAAAATAAATGGCGCTGAACCGGCGTTAACCGAAAACGACGCCGCTTTATGCACCGAAGCGATTTATAATTTACCGGCTTCTAATCCGGCTTATAATGCGGATTGTCGCCAGTTTTATAATCGTCAAGGCGATATTTATTATCATTTATACAGTCGTACGATTTCTTGCTCGGATGATTGCCATCCTTACCGTAAAACCGTAGCGATTGACGACACGGCGTCGTCTTGCATAGGCGGCGGCGTTTGGAATGATTTAGAAAAGACTTGTCTTTATATGGCCATACCCGGGTTGGGCGGGACTTGCTCGGCCGCACAAAACGGCTGCCGTGAATATACCGGCAACACCGGCAACAACATCAGAAATATTTTTATCGATGATTTCTCCGGCGGTACTACCGGCGGCTGGGTTGGTGTTAATGGTTCGGTTGTAGCGCCTTCTAGTGAAGCCGTTACTTTAGTAAATAACAAAGGAAATTCTTTAAGCGTAGCGGGTAGCCCGTTTAGCGCCAAGCGTACGGTTGGTACGACGGTAACCGCCGGCAAATCTTATGTTGTGAATTTTGTGGCTAAAGCCGCCGCGTCCGCTGATTTAAATTTAAGCTTAGTTAATGCTAGCGGTCTTAAGGCAAATTTTGCTAAAGTCACCTTGGGTACTGATTGGCAAATTTTTCAAACTAATTTAGATAATTTAAATCATGAAGCTACCTCCAGTGAATATTTTCTTCTTGAAGCCAGCGGAAATTTTTATATTGACAGCATAACTTTAACCGAAATTATCGATCGTTATTATTTAGTCAAAAATTCTTGGAAGACACCGACTTCTTGTGATGCGGATCAGTCGGGCGCGCCGGATGAATTATATATGCTGGGTTGCGGCCAATATAAGAATCGAGACAACAAAACTTATTATTTAAAAAGTTTTGGCGAACTTTGCTCCGAATCGGCCGTTGGCTGCGAACTTATGATTGATACGAAAAATTCAACCGCTACGACCACGGAAGAATTTATTAATTCGGGTACGACCACGACCGTGCCGGCGGATGAATTTATTTACGCGGTTTATGATAAAGAAAAATTATGCACGGCCGATGCTAAGGGCTGCGAACTTTTAGGCGAGCCCTATAATTATGAAAACACTACGCTTTACGGCGACACTTATTTAATAAATAATCCGGATAAATATAGTACGATTTTATGTGGTACGGACGCGGTTGGTTGTCAGACTTTTACTTATGATAAAGGCGAAAAGTATTTTAAAGATCCGGGCGATATGGTTTGCGAATGGCGGCGGGAAGCCTTACAAGGCGCGACTTATGGCTGGTTTAAGAAAAAAGTTAAAAAGTGCGGTTCTAGTCTAACTGAAGTTTGTTTGACCGATGCGGATTGCTCGGGGGCAAATAAATGCCAATTAGAAACTACGGATATTGCCTGCGCGACTAATAGCAATAATACTTTAGGCTTGGGTGGAGTTGGCAGTTCTGTCTCTCAGCCGGCTAGAGACGTTAACTCAAATAATTGGGCCGGTATTTGCGCGGCCGCCAGTTCTGGTTGCGGCGAATATATTGATCCCAAGTCAGAATTTAGCGATAATAAAATTTTTAATGGCGATTTTCAAATATTAGCGGTAAGTAATACCGACGGTTGGGACTCGGGCATATCTCAGGATATAATTTTAGAGCCTTATACGACTTATCGTTTAGCGCGCACGGCCGACGCCGGTTCATTAACTTTAAGCGGTTGCCCGAATGCGCTTTACGAAATAAATAATGAAAATAATTTAGTCGGTCCGGCGACCTCAATCGCGGTTAGCGAGGCCGATTATGCTAATAGTAAGATTTTTTCTTATCGAGTTAGCGCAGCGGGTAGCTGTAAAGTTACGGCCGGAAACTCTAACGGCTCGGTAGAATTAAAAAAGGTGGTGATTGATTATCAGCTAGCCCAGAATTTAGATAGTACTAATTGCAACGGCGTGGTTGATTTTAGTAAAGGCTGTGTTTTATTTAATCAAAGAAGTCAGAACGGCGCCGCTTTAAAAGCTTTAGATTATGACGCTGACATCGTCGCTTTTAGCAGTCAAACCGTTGACAAGGAAAAAGATTCTAATATAATTTTAAAAGTTACGCCCGATCGTACTTGCGGTAAATGGTTGGCTTGCCGTAGTTATATTAAAGACGAGAAAGGCAATAATATTTGCTATGACGTTGGCTCATGCGACGCGGTTGACGAAAATGGTAATTGTTCAAGCTTTTTAATTTCGCCCAAGGAAAATCAAGTGCTTAACAATATTGATTTGGACGCGGATAAAATCAGTAATTTATCAGGCTATGCCAAGGTCGGAATTCAAGGCGGTAGTATAATCAGCGATTATTATCCGCTAGGCGCCATGAAACAAAAAGGCGAAGTAATTGATATATCCAATGGTGGCTTTGAATATTACGACTCTAGCGGTTATCCGATTGGCTGGAATTGGACCGGGCAAGAAGCGACCGGAAAATCATGGGATAATACTGTTTTTTCGGTTATTAATAATCCGATTTCGGCGCAAATAGAAGGCATCGGTTATGCTAAAGAAGGCGCTAGTTTCTTAAAGCTTGGCTCGTCTTACGACGCTACCAGTGAAATCACGGATATTATTCCTAGTACCGATTATGTTATTACGGCTTATGTTAATACTAAAAATTTAAAGAAAGGCCAGGCGAAAATAGATATTATAGGTAACGCAGATACGATTATCGCGTCAGGAACAATTACTCAGGATCTAGGCAATGATTGGCAATTCCAAGTGGGTAATTTTACTACCAGGTCCGTTGATTCAGGAGTTAGAATTAAACTTTATTCAAACGACGGCGGTCTGGCCGGCTCAGAAGGTAATTTCTATTTTGATGATATAAAAATCAGACCGGCGCTAAATTCTAAAGATTTTTGGTATACTACTCAGTCTTGCCGTTTATATTCTAAAACCGACTCTTTGTCCTGCGATTATTATGAAGATTCTGGCGCTCGTCAAAAAGGTTGGTACGGTTATTGTTTAGAATATGACCGCGCTCCCGGTAATCCTAACGCCTGTATTTTATGGTATCCGATTGATAAGGTTAAAGGCGACGGCATAGAAGAAGGCGCCGGGTATTTAGGAAAAATTCCGGTTTATTATTGCGCGGAAGCGAAAAATTTAATTCCTTTGGAAAAAAGACAGGTAGTTACTAGAGCGGCAGTTACTGGCTGTGACCGTAATGGGCCGATTCCTCACCCGGCCAGCGCTAATTATACAGCAGGCGGAGGTTATGTAATAGGTGATTTAGGTGGTTGTGGTGATTGTGGTAGGGGCCAAGATAATTGGTCATTTGATCTTAGGCCAGCAGGAAGTTGTTTATATGACTGCAAATCTGATGGTACCGGCTGGTATGTTTATGACGGTTTTGAAAATGTAGATCTCGGCTACTGTTGTGGTATTAGTTGCGGAACTTATAATGAAGCGACTAGTGGAGTAAAATATTATAATCCAAATACCGGTGAAGTTTTTGATGATGTTTCTGCTTATTGCTCTAAAGTGGTGCAAACCGTGACTACGGTAGGTGCTAATAAATATTGGGCCGGTCGGGTTTATAAAGGGTCGGATTGGAAAGTTTATTTTGGCGCTCAGGCGGTTTATCAATATGACACCGACGGCGCGCCGTTTGGCTCAATTATCGCACCGTCAAATATTCCTTATGAGTGGGACGGAAGTAAAGCCGATGGTTATCAACCATTATTAGTTAGACGGCCTAACAGCAATGTAAGCAGAGCCTCTAGTCCTTATATGATTGGAACCCCGCCCATAACGGGAAGTTTTTATGGTGTTTGCTCAAATTCACATAATATTTGTTTAAGAATTAATGATTCAGCCGGAAACCCGGTTCCTTATAATCTTAATAAGGCGGATTGCTCTTTAAGTGAAGGCGATTGTCAGCCAGTTATTTTTAGCGGTAATCCGGTTGCTAAGATAAGTCTTTTATTTGCTAAAAGCTATGGTGCTTGGAGTTGGGATGAAACTAAGTTTAGATATATGGCGACTACTACTTTAAGCTGGGGGCCACCAGGGACTAACGGAGAACCAAATAATGGAATTTGTCCACTTCCATCTGTTGGCCAACCCGTTGTCCGCGGTGCAAATAGTTATTGCGCTATTGTGCCGGTTGTATCTAATATTAAAGTTAACGGTTTAAGCACGCAAATTAATTTGGTTAAAAACGGTTTTATTAATTTAACTTTTAATTCTAAAGCCGATTCCAGTCAACTACCATTAGTGATGTACGCGATTGATTGGGGTGATGGTGAAAAAACTACGGTAAGCGGCGTGGAAATGCGCGACCGGCCCAACGCGAATGTTCCTCATTCAATGTATCATTTATATAGTTATTGGGATTTAAAGAGTAAACAAGTAACCGATCAAATTGAACAACTAGTACACAAAAATATTATTTATTGCGGTAATGCTGGAAGCAGTAGTGCTAGAAATTTTCATGGCTTAACCGTAGATATTGGAGCAACTCCAACTAATAATTATTGTGTTATTAAACCAAGAGTTCAGATTAAAGATAATTGGGGCTGGTATAATAAGGGCACGGCCATTAATGATGATGGGCAATGGGATGCATTTAGCAATTGGATAGTGGTGAAGGAAAAATAAGAGGAAAAAAATATGGAAAATTTAGATAGCAGATTTACCCCGTGAAATAATTTTAAATTTTATTCAAATATGTATTACGTTTATGTTCTTTTAAGTGAAAAAGATAGAAAACAATATGTTGGGTATACTAAAAATTTAAAATTAAGATTTGAGCAGCATGTTAATGGTTTAGTTGAATCAACTAAAAATAGAAGGCCGTTAAAATTAATTTATTATGAAGCTTGTTTAAAACAAAAGGATGCAACTAAAAGAGAGAAGCCTTTAAAAACTCATTATGGAAAAATGTATTTAAGCAAAAGGCTCAAATCTTATTTCACGGGGTGAATTATGACAAACATAGACGAACAATTATTAAACACAAACCAACAAAACGAGGCGGCCGGGGTGTTAAAAGAAAAAAAGAAAGGCGGTGGAGAAGAAGGCGGTGATGAAGCGGGAGGTGAGTCGCGATCTTTAAGGCAAAGAGTTCAAGCAGCGAGGCAGGCTATGGATTTAAAACAGAAAGCTAAGGAAAAAATAAAAGAAAAAGTAACGGCGCCGGCAAAGCTTGGGACAGATTGGTTATTAAGAGTTGCCTGGGGGTTAATGATGGGTTTTATAACATTTATTCCTGGCGTATTATTGGCCGATTTACATGTTTTTGGCAGAATGACTTTAGGTAAAAAGTTTTTTTGCGATTTAGGTGATGAATGGCCGGGGTCAAAAATGGTAAATGCCGTTGGACCGGCAAAATTATTTAAGAGTTTAGGCGAAAAAATGGGTTTAGTGGCTGCTAATGCTATAGCCTTCTTTGTTATTATAGCAATAGTATCGTTGCTGGCTTGGCTTAATGATAATTTAATTTTTAAAGTTATTGATAAAGTGTCAGGGATTGGCCAGTGGATATTTTCGAGCAATAATTAATAGTTATGACGGATTTTTATCAGAAAAACAAAAAAATAAGTAATCTATTTTTAATTATAATATTAGTTATAGGTAGTTTTGGCATGGCGCCTTTTGTTTGGGCAGGACCGATAGATGCGGCCGTTACTACAATTGTAGGTTGGATAGCTAGTTTAATTATGATGGTTTGCGGCTGGATTTTAACTATTGCCATAAGTTCTATTATAACGATTATTAGTTATAATAATTTTATTAATGAAGCTTCAATTGTTCAGGCATGGGTTATAGTTAGAGATTTGTGC